>NZ_VPEC01000014.1:0-74167 GCF_013417355.1 Acinetobacter sp. YH12255 | reverse complement strand
GTCATGAGAAAGCCCATATAAATGGGTAATGTACAAGTTGCTGTAGAAGCATGTTTAATTCGTCTGATCACAGATACTTTATAAAGTATTTTAATACTTTTTTGAATCCGTCAATGCGTAAGTCCTAATTTATTATTATGTGGCTGAAATTGACCGCAGAATAGTCGGTGTGGTGGCTTATATAGCACCTGTACATTTCATGCATTTTTTCTTGAATAAGGCTTATCAAGGTCAAGGTTACGGTCGCCAAATGTGGCGCTTTTTAGAAAAACATATTCGTAGCCAAGGTCATCAATCTATTACTGTAAAATCCAGTTTATATGCTTTGGATATTTATAAACGCTTCGGTTTTGTTGAAATGGGCGAATACACTGAGGAAAATGGCATTCGTTTTATTCCCATGCGAAAAGACTACTTAGCTGAAATTTAAACCATCTAAAAACAATCCAAACTTTCCGCTATTCACCTTCACTCCATTTTTAATTAGTCATGCCTTTTACTTAGGCATAGAATTGGTTCACTTTTGTTATATATGCAAATCATTTTATGGCAATCAGCTGGATCTTTTTCACCTTAATGGCTGCATTTATGCAGGCATGGCGTAATGCATTTCAAAAACAGCTGAGCACTACGGTCGATGTTTGGGGGGTCACGCTGGCACGGTTTATCTTTGCCTTGCCCTTTGCAATAATCTATCTGTCCAGTCTTTATCACTTCAAGCCCGTTGAAAATATTATCCATTTTACTCCCAGGTTTTGGGTCTATATTGTGATTGCTGGTTCAAGCCAGATTTTAGCGACTGCCTTGATGGTGAAGCTGTTTCAACAAAAAAATTATGCGATTGGGGTCGGTTTGGCTAAAAGTGAAGCCATTCTTGCCGCCGTCATTGGTGTCGTGTTTTTAGCCGATCATTTATCGGTACTGGCCTGGATCGGTGTGGTACTCGGTGCTTATGCTGTATTCCTGCTGAGTAAAGGCCAGCAGATCAGTGGATTTTCTGCCCAGACCTTAGCGATTGGAATCGGCAGCGGCTTAAGTTTTGCGATTACCTCACTCTTGGTCAGGGAGGCGAGTCTGGAGCTAAGCACATTGCCAACTGTCCATCGTGCTGCATGGGTACTGCTGATGGTCATCAGTTTTCAATGCATCAGTATGCTGATCTATCTGAGTCTATTTAGCCGCCAGACTTTAGTGGCCATGTGGCAACGCTTGAGATTAACCTTTAAAGTCAGCGTGTGCAGCTTTATGGCATCGCTGGGCTGGTTTACTGCCATGAGCATGATGAGTGTGCCCGTTGTCAAAACACTAGGTCAAATCGAGATTTTATTTAGTATGCTGATTTCTGCATATTTCTTTAAGGAGAAACTGGCACGTGCCGAGCATTGGGGGCTGGGCTTGGTGGTGATCGCTGCGATTTTGGTCATTTGGGCTTAATGCTGACTCCATCTTGATAAAAAAAAGCCACTGATGATGATCAGTGGCTTTTTCCTTTTTTGAGCAGTTTAAGCTGCAATAAATGCCTGAACTGCCTGATTGAACGCTTCAGGTTGCTCGACATTGGAAATATGCGATGCATTGATTTCAAACAGTTGGCTATTGGCAATGCTGGCTTGCATCGACTGACCATCAGCAACAGTCGTTACAGGATCTTGCTGACCTGCCACAATCAATACAGGAACTGAAATTGTCTTTAACTGTTCACGTAAATCCGCTTTAGCCAAAGCTTCACAGCAACTCGCATAACCTTCCGGGCTGCCAGCTCCAAGGTCGTTTGAAAGTTCTGCAACAATTGCTGCGTTGCTTTGAATAAAGGGTTCGGTAAACCAGCGTGATGCTGCGGTCGATGCAATCGGTGCCAAGCCTTGCTCACGCACCAGTGCAGCACGTTCCAGCCAGGCCTGTTCCTGACCAATTTTGGCTGCCGTATTACACACAATCACTTGGTTAAAGCGTTCTGGGCGGTTAATTGCCAGCCATTGACCAGTCAGACCCCCCATGGAAATGCCACAGAAAGCAGCTTTCTGGATATTTAAATGATCCAGTAGATTCACTACATCTTGACCCAGTTGATCCAGGGTATATGGCCCTTGTGGTGCGCTCGAGCCACCGTGACCACGGGTGTCATAACACACCACGAAATAATCTTTCTGGAAAAATTCAATTTGTGGCTGCCACATGCTGAATTTGGTGCCCAATGAATTGGAGAACACAATTGCAGGCTTAGAGGTATCCCCAAAAGTCTGGTAATTAACTTGTGCATCGTTAGATGTAAATGTTGGCATTAAAATCCCTCCCGACCTCCCTTTAAAAAAGGGAGGGGAAATTTTTATTAAGTGATCGTGCTTTTAGACGCGTTCGATAATCAAAGCAATACCTTGACCGACACCAATACACATTGAACATAGTGCATATTGACCGCCAGTTTGTTCCAGCTGGTTCAAGGCAGTGGTCACCAGACGTGCACCAGAGGCGCCGAGTGGATGACCCAATGCAATTGCGCCACCGTTCGGATTGACTTTTTCCGAGCCGTCTTCAATGCCTAGATCACGGGTACATGCCAGTGCTTGGGCCGCAAAAGCTTCATTCAGCTCGATCACATCCATCTGCTCTAGCGTTAAGCCGGTTTGAGCAAGTAGCTTTTTGATGGCAGGTGCCGGACCAAAGCCCATGATGCGCGGCTCAACACCCACAACAGTTGAGCCAATAATTTTGGCACGTGGTTTTAAACCGTATTGCGCAATCGCTTCATCAGATGCAATCAGTAGGGCGGCAGCACCATCGTTAATGCCTGAAGCATTACCGGCTGTGACCGTGCCGTCTGCTTTGACCACAGGTTTTAGTTTTGCCAGAGCTTCTGCTGTTGTAGAGGCACGTGGATGTTCATCTTTATCTACGACCACCGGATCGCCTTTACGTTGTGGAATCACCACCGGAATGATTTCTTTATCAAAGAAACCTTTGGCTTGTGCTGCTGCTGTACGTTGCTGGCTGCTCAGGGCAAATTTGTCCTGATCTTCACGGTTAATCCCGAACTGTTCAGCAACATTTTCAGCCGTTTGCGGCATGGTTTCTACGCCGTACATGTCTTTGAGTTTCGGGTTAATGAAACGCCAGCCCATGGTGGTATCTTCGATTTTCTGACTACGGCCATAGGCGGTTTCTGATTTACCCATGACAAAGGGTGCACGAGACATTGACTCGACACCACCGGCAATAATCAGATGGGCTTCACCCGCTTTAATCGCACGTGCAGCCATGGAGATAGTATCTAGCGATGAACCACATAGGCGGTTGACTGTAGTTGCAGGCACTTGATAAGGCACACCTGCAAGCAGCGCTGACATACGGCCAACGTTACGGTTATCTTCACCGGCCTGGTTGGCACAGCCATAGATCACATCATCGACCTGTTCCCAGTTCACCGATGGATTACGTTCTATTAAGGCTTTGATTGGAAGTGCACCGAGATCATCAGTACGAACAGGAGCGAGGCCACCGGCATAACGGCCGAATGGGGTGCGGATGGCATCGATAATATAGGCGTTTTTCATGTTTTTACTTTCCAAATCTTTGAATCCCTCCCAACCTCCCTTTACTAAAGGGAGGCGTTTTTCCCGGAATTTAAAGGGTGAAAGTCCCTCCTTTAATAAAGGAGGGATTTAGGGAGGATTTATGAATTAGTTTTGAGTCGCATCAATCAGCTTGGCGCCAGTCAATGACTGCAATTCTTCGAATGACAGACCTTCGACTTTCTCAATCACTTTCATGCCTTCGCTGGTGATATCAATCACACACAGGTCGGTATAGATACGATCCACACATTTCAAACCAGTCGCCGGATAAGACAGTTCAGCCACAATTTTTGGCTCGCCTTTCTTCGTGACGTGATCGGTGGTGATGAAAACTTTCTTGGCACCCACAGCCAAATCCATTGCACCGCCCACAGCCGGAATCGCATCCGGTGCGCCAGTATGCCAGTTGGCCAGATCACCATTTTCAGCAATCTGGAAGGCACCCAATACCGCGATGTCTAAATGACCGCCACGCATCATCGCGAAGGAATCACCATGATGGAAGAATGAACCCCCTTCCAGTAAGGTTACGAATTCTTTACCAGCATTGATCAGCTCTGGATCACGGTCTTCTTCAGCAGGAGGAGGACCAAAAGCCAACAGGCCATTTTCAGAATGCAGGAATACATCTTTATCTGAAGGCAGGTAGCTGGAAATTTTGGTTGGCAAGCCGATGCCCAGGTTGACATAAGCACCATCAGGAATGTCTTGTGCCACACGTTCAGCGATCTGGTCACGGGTCAGTTTGCTATAGCTCATTATTTATCTCCGATGCCAATTATTGTGCAGGTTTAACTTGAACAACGTGTTGAACAAAAATTCCAGGGGTAATGATGTGCTCTGGATCCAGTGCACCGAGTTCCACGACTTCAGACACCTGAGCAATGGTGATATCTGCGGCCATCGCCATGATCGGGCCAAAGTTACGGGCAGATTTGCGATATACCAGATTGCCCCAACGGTCGCCTTTAGAGGCTTTGATCAAAGCAAAATCTGCTTTAATTGGATTTTCTAAAACGAAGTCTTTGCCTTCGTAATTTAAAGTCGGTTTGCCTTCAGCCAGCAAGGTACCAAAACCGGTAGGCGTGTAGATTGGACCTAAGCCCATACCTGCGGCCTGAATACGGCAAGCCAGATTACCTTGCGGCACCAGTTCCAGTTCGATCTTACCTGCACGGTAAAGTTCATCGAATACCCAGGAATCCGACTGACGCGGGAAAGAGCAAATGATTTTACGTACAGCCCCGGCTTTCAGCAGTTTCGCCAAACCGTAGTCGCCATTGCCGGCATTATTATTGACGATAATTAAGTCTTTGATACCCAATTCGATCAGACCATCAATCAGTTCAGCAGGCTGACCCGCTGTACCGAAACCACCAATCATGATGGTTGAACCATCTTTGATCTGGGAGAGTGCTTCTTTCAATGATAATGAACTTTTATCTATCATAATCTGGTCCTTTCATATCCTAAACTTATGGATGTCTTTAAACTCATTTTGAATCTGATGCTGCAAGCGAAACAGCGTTACGGTCTTTTTGTGACAATACAAAGTGCGCCACCAAACCAATACAAATCCCCCAAAAGACTGAGCTCAGTCCAAGGAACTGCATACCAGATGCAGTCGCCAAAAATGTGATCAGGGCAGCATCACGTTGTGATTCTTTGCCCATTGCAACGGAAATATTGGTGGCAATTGCACCGAGCAATGCCAGTCCGGCCAGAGCCGCAATTAATTCTTTAGGCATCAGGCTAAAGAGCATGACGATGCTGCCGGCAAATAAACCGCCTAAAATATAGAAAATCCCATTCGCGATACCGGCGATATAACGTTTTTCTTTCAGCTCATGTGCATCTTTACCCAAACATAAAGCAGCCGTGATTGAGGCCAGTACAATGGTAATACCGCCTACACAGGCCACCGCAAGCGAAGCAATACTGGTCACACTAATAATAGGTTTGGCCGGCATGTCATAACCGCTGAGCTTGATAATGCTCATGCCTGGTAAAAACTGGCCAGAAAGACTGACTAAAATCAACGGTAGTGCCAGATTCAAGGTAGAGTTCCAGGTCCATTCCGGGGCAATAAATTGTGGAATCGCCAAGCTAAAATCAGCGTTCACCGGGTTAATTTTACCCAGTAACAGACTTAAAACCACACCTGCCACCAATACCCAAACCATGGCATAGCGTGGGCTGAAACGCTTGGCCAGTAAAAATACTGCCAGCATGCCAAACACAATGTAGGGCATGGTATCGGTTGCCGTAAACAGACCTAAACCAAACTGCAATAAAATCCCGGCCATCATTCCGGCAGCGACTTCCTGAGGAATCCAGGACAGCAGTTTGTCGAAATAACCGGTGATCCCAATTAAAAAAATCACCACGGCAGAGGTGATGTAGGCAGCGACCGCTTCATTGAGTGAAATATCAGGAAAAAGCGTGACTAATAAAGCCGTTCCAGGTGCAGACCAGGCAGTCACCACCGGTATTTTGTATTTAATCGATAAGAAAATACCGGCAAGTGCAGCACCAATAGAAATGCCCCAAATCCAAGAAATCATCATGTCTGGGGAAACTTGGGCTTGTTGAGCAGCCTGGAAAAAAATGATTAGTGGACCTGAATAGGAAATCAGCACTGCTAAAAATCCTGCAACAGTCGCTGAAATTGACCAATCATTTTTTAAACTGTGAAACAGGTTATTCATTGGTGATGTGCCTCCTTGCGTCAAACCATGATCCTGTTAAAAAAGTCATGATCAGGACTTAGCCCTGATCACCACCACCGACCGGTACGACAGTACCAGTCATATACGATGATTCATCCGAAGCCAGGAATACAATTGCATTCACTTGTTCCTGAATCGTACCGTAGCGACCCATAAAAGTACGGTCAATGGTCTGATCAACCACTTGCTGCATCCAGTCTTTTTCTGACTCAGTCAGTGGATTGGCATTGCGTGGCACTTTACGCGGTGGTGCTTCGGTACCGCCAGTTGCGATCGCATTAACACGGATTCCATCTTTGGCATGTTCAAAGGCAAGGGAAGCGGTCAGACCGTTCACACCACCTTTAGATGCTGAATATGGAACACGGTTAATCCCTCGTGTGGCAATAGAAGATACGTTTACAATTGTACCTTTCTGATTTTGAATCATTTCTGGAAGAACTGCACGGCAGCACCACAGCGTTGGGAACAGTGAGCGGTTCACCTCCTTGATAATTTCCTCTTCAGAAAATTCTTCAAAAGGCTTCATCCAAATCGCGCCGCCAACGTTGTTAATCAGGACATCGACACGGCCATAAGTTTGCAGCGCTTTGGCGACAACAGATTCTGCGCCGGCAAAGGTTTCCAGATTGGCTTTGACAGTAATCGCATCACCGCCAGTGGCTTCAATTTCAGCCAGAACTTCCTCGACAAAAGGGGAAAGATCCGCCATGACGACTTGTGCGCCTTCGCTTGCCACTTGCAGCGCTACACCGCGCCCGATGCCTTGGGCAGCACCGGTCACGATCACGACTTTATTTTCAAATCTTTTTGCACGGTTCATTCTATTCTCCGGTTCAGTCTGAACTTAGTTTGCAGAGAATTTTTCAAACAGGAAGTTTGCAGGTTTAACGCCTTCAGCATCTAACCAGCCGCGAACTGCTTCAACCATTGGCACAGGACCACACAGATAAATATCCACATCACCCGCATTGAGCCATTCTTTTTCGATATGACCGGTCACATAGCCTTTACGCTCATGATTAGATTCTGGATTTGCAATCACAGTACGGTATTCGAACCAAGGGAATTTATCTTGCAGCTCATTTAGTTTTTCAATCGCCACCAGGTCAAAATCATTGGTCACACCAAACACCAGACGCACTGGATGTTCTGAACCTTTTTCTTCTAAGACTTGCAGCATCGACATAAACGGCGCGATCCCTGTACCACCCGCCAGCATCAGCACTGGACGGGTCACATTACGCAGGTAGAAGCTACCAAATGGACCCGTGAAAGTCATTTTGTCGCCAGCTTTGGCATTGACGCTTAAAAATTCACTCATTTTACCGTTTGGCACGTTACGTACCACAAACCCGGTTAAACGGTTACCTGGTTTTGAACTGAATGAATAAGAACGGGTTTCAGTCGTTCCCGGGATACCGACATTGACATATTGACCTGCAAGGAAGTGAATGTCTGCCTGACCTTCGTCTAACTGAATATCAAAAGTAATAGTCGAGTCAGATAAGTTCTCTACGCGTGCCAAAGTACCCTGGAAGGCATGAATTTCAGTTTTGCAGACCTCAGAAGATGCCTGAATCTGGAATACTGCATCTGAAGTTGGTTTACATTGACAAGCCAGAATAAAGCCTTCAGCGGCTTCTTCAGGCGTTAATGCATCTTCAATATAAGTTTCTTCAGGCATGTCATACGAACCTGATTCACAAAACGCACGACACGTTCCACAAGCACCATCACGGCAGTCCAAAGGAATATTGATCTTTTGACGGTAAGCTGCGTCTGATAGTGTTTCTCCGTCAGAAACAGAAATAAAACGTGTAACGCCATCTTCAAATTGAAGTGCAACATTGTGGTTTGACATGGCTGAATATCCTATATAAATCTTTGTAACTGAGCCTTTCAGTCAATTTTCCATCTGACTGAAAGGCTTAACCTGGCTGTATGAACAGTCTTAGAGGTGATAAATATCGATGACCTGGTTGATGTAATCGTTTTTCAGTACCACGTATTTGCTTAAAATTTGTGGTTTATCGCCTGAAAAGTCGATTTCATAACGTGACATACCGAAGTAGCTGTAGCTGTTTTTGTAACGGAAACTCAAAGTGTTCCAGTTAAAACGTACCGTCACTTTGTCACCATCACGTTCTACAATTTCAATATTGCTGAGGTTATGGCAGGTACGTGTGTCCGGCATGGTTGCAGACGAACGTTCAGTCTTGATACGGAACACACGGTCTTCAAGTCCTTGACGGTCCGGGTAGTAAATCAACGAGATTTCAGACTGTGGATCTGTGGTCAGTTTGTCGTCATCATCCCAGGCTGGCATCCAGAAAGACGCAGTAGGGGCATAACAAGTTAACCAGTCATCCCATTGCTCATCATCTAAAAAGCGTGCTTCCTGATACAGGAACTGCGCAATATTTTCTAAAGTGATGTCGCTCATGCGTTTTCTCCTTCAGTCGATGCTGCAATTTCTTTCTCGGACGCAATACCTTTCTTGATCAGTTCTAACCAGTATTGATGCTGAGCCAGATACAGACCTTCATCTTCAGTTTTAATACCAGACAGTTTTGGTTTTAAACCGATTTCGTTCGCTGCATCGTCCGGACCATGGATCCAGTGTTTTGAACCGCGACACATATCGTTCCATTCCAGCGCGATACCGGCATAACCGGCCTGACAGGCACGGAATTCTTCAAGATCGTCTGGCGTTGCCATACCTGATGCGTTAAAGAAATCCTCATACTGACGGATACGACGTGTACGCGCTTCAGGCTCTTCACCGACAGGCGCGATACAGTAGATGGTCACTTCAGTCTTATCGACAGAAATCGGGCGCAGTACACGAATTTGTGAACCGAACTGATCCATGAAGTAAACGTTTGGATAGATACACAGGTTACGTGAACGTTCGATCATCCATTTCGCCATGGCTTCGCCATATTGCTCGGTGTATTCATCTTTCTTGGCAAAGTTAGGACGGTCTTCCGGGTTGGCCCATTGCGTCCAAAGTAGCATGTGACCATGTTCAAAGCCGTAAGAACCACCGCCTTGTTTGCCCCATGAACCTGCGCTCATGGCACGGATATTGTCACCCGCTTCTTTTTCTTTACGTTGCTGGGTCGTGGCAGCATAGTTCCAGTGTACAGCAGACACGTGATAACCATCGGCACCGTTTTCAGCAGTCAACTTCCAGTTGCCTTCATAGGTATAAGTTGAAGAACCACGTAATACTTCCAGACCTTGCTCAGACTGACCCACGATCATGTCAATGATTTTGGTTGCTTCACCCAGGTATTCTTCCAGAGAAGGAACATCCGGATTCAAACTACCAAACAGGAAGCCTTTATAGTTTTCAAAGCGCGCTACTTTTTTCAGGTCATGTGAACCGTCTTTATTAAAACAGTCTGAATAACCTGCCTCAGCCGGGTCTTTAACCTTTAATAACTTACCGGAGTTATTGAAAGTCCAGCCATGGAATGGGCAAGTATAGGTCGCTTTATTGCCTTTCTTGTTACGGCACAACTGTGCACCGCGATGCGAACAGGCATTAATCATTGCATTGAGTTCACCTTGACGGTTACGTGCAATGATAATGGGTTGACGGCCCATATAAGTGGTATAGAAATCGTTGTTGTTTGGAATCTGGCTTTCATGTGCCAGATAAACCCAGTTGCTTTCAAAGATGTATTTCATCTCCAGGTCAAACAGGGCTTGATCTGTGAATACTGAACGGTGCAGTTTAAATTCACCAGATTCAAAATCATCCACCAGCAATTCGTCAATGCGATCTAAATGGCTGGTGTTAATTACGGGAATACGAGGCATGTCCTTTCTCCGACTTTCCTGGGGGGAAGTCAGCGGGATATATCTTTGAAACATACCCCGCTTCTATAGTTGTATTAAGCGCTAGCGCGGCGACGATCAACTTCAGTCGTTGGTGCAGCAGCTTGTTCTTTGACAAGTTCAATATCGAACTGGATGTGTTTGAAAGGACCTTTTAAGCCACGTTTTGCAATTTCAGCTTCATCAGTCACATCCACCGCAGTTGCCACCAGGCCTTCACGGGTTGCGAATGCAAAGTCATCCCACAGGTACTGGTCGCCTTCGATGTTGAATTGAGTGGTCAGCTTGCGGTAGCCCGGTGCAGATACGAAGTAATGCACATGCGATGGACGGTTACCGTGACGGCCTAATTTGTCCAGTACAAACTGAGTTGTACCTTCTGGAGGGCAGCCATAACCGACCGGCATTGTTGTGAGTGCAACGTATTTGCCGTCTTGGTCACTGAAGATAGAGCGACGTAAGTTGAAATCAGACTGTGACTTATCAAAGAATGAATAGTTCCCTAGGCTGTTGGCATGCCAAATTTCAACTTTAGCGCCTTCGATGATATTGCCTTCAGTATCCGTCACTGTCCCTTCAATGATCAACGTTGGGATTTTGTCTGATTCAGAACCATCATCCATACGTGCAAAGCCAACTGACTCTGGTGCACCTGAGACATAAAGTGGGCCTTCAATGGTACGTGGTGTACCACCGCTAATTCCTGCTTTTGCATCTGCTTCATCAGCACGTAGGTCCAAGTAATGCTCTAGACCCAAACCTGCAGCCAATAGACCTAGCTCGTTTGCTTGGCCTGCATCAGTAAAGTATTCAAGACCTTTCCACAATTCAGTTTGTGAAATATCAAGATCTTCGATCGCCTGGAAAAGATCACCGAGTAAACGTACAGTAATTTGCTGTACACGCTCATCTACAGGACCTGTCGCAGTGTCGACATTCATTTGTTTTACTAATGCATCAATTTCTTGGCGATTCATACTATTACTCCTCAGTATATCTACATTCTTTTATGTGGCGCGCTGTTTAGCTTGCTCTGGCTGGCTAAATCTTGCTGGCCACAATCCTTGTTTGGTTACCCTCTGGTCTTGCTGTGAGAGGGGGAATAACGTTATTCCCCAATTCCCATATTCTTAATTAGCTGTCGTCATCACGAATAGAAGAAGGGTGACGATTCAATGCCATCACTTCGATCTTCATATAAGGATAGAGTGGCAGGCCCTGAAGCAGGCTGTGCAATTCTTCATTGCTTTCAACATCAAAAATACTGATGTTTGAATACTGGCCAGTGATTCGCCAGATATGGCGCCATTTACCCTGACGTTGCAAGTCGTGGGAATAGGCTTTTTCAATGGCCTTGATTTCATTGGCCTGTTCCACTGGCATATCCTGTGGAATGTTCACGTCCATCCGTACATGGAAAAGCATGGGTATCTCCTCGAATTATTGACGACGCAAGTTGTCAATCTTGTTTTCATCCAACTCAATCCCCAGACCAGATCCTTTCGGAATCTCAAGTTCAAAGTTTTGATAGTTGAGTGGGGTTTTCAAAATATCTTCAGTCAGTAGCAAAGGACCAAACAGTTCAGTACCAAAAGCTAATGTTTCAAAGGTTGAAAATACATGTGCCGAAGCAATCGTGCCGACCGGACCTTCCAGCATGGTGCCGCCGTACAGATCGATTCCTGCAAGTTTGGCAATATTTCCGACTTCACAACCTTCGATCAGACCACCTGACTGGGCAACTTTCACTGCAAAAACAGATGAACCGTTTTGTTTTGCAATTTCATAGGCTGAATGTGGGCCCATTAAAGATTCGTCTGCCATGATGGCAATATCAAAACGTCGGGTGAGACGGCGCATTGCATCGAGGTTATCAATCGCACATGGCTGCTCAATCAGATCAACACCGCCGTCTTGCAGCAACTGAATTCCTTTAATGGCGTCTAATTCTGACCAGGCACGGTTGACATCGACACGAATCGAAATGTCTTTGCCCAGGGCTTTTTTAATCGCCAGCACATGCTCAACATCTTCTTCAACTGGGCGGGAACCAATTTTGAGTTTGAAAATGTTATGGCGTTTTGCTGCAATCATTTTTTCTGCTTCAGCAATATCTTTTTCTGTATTGCCTGAAGCCAAGACCCAAAGCACTGGAATACTGTCACGTAAGCGGCCACCTAAGACTTCACTGAGCGGCTGCTGCATGCGCTGTGCCTGAATATCTAGCAGGGCAGTCTGAATCGCGCATTTGGCAAAACGGTTACCATTAATATTCTTTTTGATCGCTTGTAATGTTTGTGCAACATTTAAACCGGATAATGTCTTTAAAAGGGGGGCGAAATAAGTTTCAATATTGACTTTAACGCTTTCCGGGCTTTCATCACCATAACCTAAGCCGCCGATCGTCGTTGCCTCACCCCAACCGATATAACCATCTTCAGTGGTGATTTTAACTAAGACCAGGGTCTGGGTTTGCATCGTCGCCACAGCCATCTTGTGAGGGCGAATGGTCGGGATTTCTACCAGCAAGGTTTCAACTGACTTATACATAATACGGATTCACATTCTTGCTTTAATGCTTCGATTTGATATACCTTAAAAGAATAATGTTGATTGGTCTAAGATCGATTTAGCATTTTTTTATACTTTAAAGGTATTCTAGATCATGGAACTTAGACATTTACGCTATTTTGTTGCAGTGGTAGAAGAGCAAAGTTTTACTAAAGCGGCAGAAAAACTATTTATTGCTCAGCCTCCTTTAAGCAGACAGATCCAAAACCTTGAAGCAGAGCTGGATATTCAGTTATTTGAGCGTGGTAGCCGTCCATTGAAGACCACAGAAGCAGGTCAGTTCTTCTATCAGCACGCTGTTAAACTTTTGTCTAATGCGGAAGAGATTAAGTCGATGACCAAGCGCATCGGCATTGCAGATCGCACCATTACCATCGGTTTTGTTGGTTCTTTATTGTTCGGTTTGCTGTCGCGTATTCTGTTTTTGTTTAAACAGCAGCATCCTTATCTCAAAATCGAGATGATGGAAATGAATACTTATGAACAGATTCAGGCCCTCAAAGAAGGCCGTATAGATGTCGGTTTTGGCCGCTTAAGAATCTCGGATCCGGCCATAAAGCGGGTGTTGTTGCGTGAAGAGCGTCTAGTAGTGGCAGCGCATGCCAGTCATGTATTGGCTCAACGTGAGAGCCTACATTTATCTGAACTGGTCGATCAGCAGTTGTTTTTATATCCGAATACGGGAAAGGCTAATTTTGCCACCCAGGTGCGCGGCATATTTTCTGAGTATGGATTAGAGCCTAAAAATCTGCGGATTGTACGCGAATTGCAGCTGGCACTCGGTTTTGTAGCGGCGGGAGAGGGTGTTTGTATCGCGCCGGAAAGTGCACAAAATATTAAATTGGCCCATCTCAACTTTATACCTTTAGCAGATGCATTTGCTGTGAGTCCTGTATTTATGGCCATGCGTAATATGGATGAAAGTGAATATATCCGCTACCTATTTGATGCTGTCTATCAAGTCTATGATCTTGAAGCATTAAAGTATGATCGTTCGGTGTTTTAAGTCCAATCAATCCTCTCAAGAGGAACAGCAATCAGCAGCTCTTGGCAAGTTTATCGGCCTATGTTAAAAAATATTCCACGATTCAATAATATATTTTTTAATTAATTTAAATGCTTAGCCTGAATCAGACTTTATAGGTATAAAGGCATGCCTATTGAGTTTTGGACATTCTGCTGCATCTTCTTCATTGTGGCATTCATTGAATGAACTTCACAATATGGAGGTGGAGATGTCTACAAATAAGGTGAATATAAATACGCTGATTGATGAAGCTAAATTCACTCCCTTTCATTGGGGCGTCCTAATCTGGTGTCTGCTGATCATTATTTTTGATGGTTATGACTTGGTGATCTATGGCGTCGCATTGCCTCTGTTGATGCAAGAATGGGGCTTAAGTGCAGTACAAGCAGGTCTGTTGGCCAGTACCGCACTTTTTGGCATGATGTTTGGTGCCATGACTTTTGGAACCTTGTCCGATAAGTTAGGTCGTAAAAAAACCATTATGATGTGCGTGGCTATTTTTAGCGGATTCACTTTTATTGGGGCGTTTGCGACCTCTCCGGTTGAATTTGGGATTTTACGTTTCTTGGCGGGCTTAGGTATTGGCGGGGTGATGCCAAACGTGGTCGCACTGATGACCGAATATGCGCCTAAACGTATCCGTAGTACCCTAGTGGCTTTAATGTTTAGTGGTTATGCGATTGGTGGAATGACGTCGGCACTCTTAGGTGCATGGCTGGTGCCACAATTTGGCTGGAAAATCATGTTCCTGTTAGCCGGTATTCCACTGTTGCTTTTGCCAGTTATCTGGAAATACTTGCCAGAATCACTGATGTACCTGACCAACAAAAATCAGACCTCCCAAGCGCACGATATTATTCAAAAAATATCTCCGGAACAGGTCATTACCCATGATACTCAATTTGTACTGAATGAAGTGCAGAAAGGTGATGAAGCGCCATTAAAAGCACTTTTCCAACAGGGCCGCAGTTTCAGTACGTTCATGTTCTGGCTAGCGTTCTTTATGTGCCTGTTAATGGTATACGCATTGGGCAGCTGGTTGCCAAAACTGATGATTCAGGCCGGTTACTCGCTTGGTGCCAGCATGATCTTCCTGTTTGCCTTAAATATTGGTGGCATGATCGGTGCAATCGGTGGTGGATATCTGGCAGATCGCTTCCATATCAAGAAAGTACTGACCATCATGTTCTTATGTGGTGCGCTGGCCCTGATTCTGCTTGGCTTTAACAGTCCGCAATTCGTCCTATACACCCTGATTGCTGTGGCGGGTGCTGCAACAATTGGCTCGCAAATTCTACTCTATACCTTTGTTGCACAATATTATCCATCGACTGTACGTTCTACAGGCATGGGCTGGGCATCAGGTATTGGACGTATTGGTGCGATTGTTGGTCCGGTATTGACTGGTGCTTTATTAACCATGAATTTACCGCATCAAATGAACTTCTTTGCTATTGCGATTCCTGGTGTGATTGCTGCACTTGCGATTTTCCTGGTCAACTTAAAGACCTCAGTAGATGCGCAAGCCCTTGCAAGATCTAGCATGAAGCCAAATCCTGTGGCTGAGAACGCGACCCAATAAGTTAAACTTCAATTAATCAATATAATATCGTCAATGATATAGATCGCCATCGTAACGGGTGGTGATCTGTTGCTAGAATCTAGTCGAACAATAAAAAGCGAGTTTAGGATGAACACGACACTATTCACCACAACAATCAATAAGCCAACACGAAAACACACGCTTTTGATGAGCATGATTGCAATCAGTATGGGGAGCATGAGCTTATCGGTTCAAGCACAAACCACGCAAAGCAGTCAGCAGGAAATTGAACAACTGCGCCAAGAAGTTCAGGCTCTACGCGCACTGGTTGAGCAACAGCAAAGACAGACGGCTGTGGTCACTGCACATGTTGCAGCAACACCTGCTCCAGCTAGCAAACCTGTCATGAAAATTGCCAGTGGTGCCGAATTTAATCTTTATGGAAATATTCGTGCCGATGCCTCTTATCAGGTAGAGGGAACCAGTCGAGATTTGCCATACAACCATATTAATGCTGTGGCATTAGAAGGAAATAATGAAAATAGTGATCGTTTAAGATCAACACTTTCTGCTACCCGCTTAGGAATGGACTTCAAAGCACCTGTCGGCGCTGGGGACAAAGCCCTGAGTGGTAAAGTTGAAGTAGACTTTCTGGGCGGTGCAAGCTTTGATAATTTACGTATCCGCCATGCTTATATCAGCTATGCCAACTGGTTAATTGGTCAAACCTGGTCAAACTTTGCTGTACCGGATTATATGCCAGAAACAGTGGATGCTTTGGCTTATGTAGGTGGCGCAGTAAAACGTACACCACAAGTGCGTTACACAACTAAGTTTAGCCCACAAACTAATTTAGTTGTTGCTGCGGAAGATCCAAAAGATAAATTAGTCAGTGATAAAGCGATTAATCAGCGTTTTCCAGCTTTAACTGCACGTTTAAACCATCAATTTGCAGATAATTTAAACGTAAGTGTTCGTGCAATGGGGCACGAAAAACGTATAGATACTGATGAAGAAATGGCATGGGGGGTAGGTGTTGGTACAAAATATGAAGTTGTACCAGGTACTACTATAAAAGCCGACTACTATCATGTGAAAGGTGATAATAGCTTTGTATCATTTGCAAACCCAGGCGTACTAGTTAAAGATGGTAATCTGATACAAAGCGAATTTGACTCGATTACGGTAGGTTTAACCCAGCAGTTTAATGACAAATTGCGTGGTACTTTGGGCTATGGCTATATGAAGTTTGATGATGATCAAGATTACATTAATGCTTTAAGTAACAAGAGTGCTGCGAATAAAGATTTTTGGCAGGCATGGGCCAATATATTCTATAGCCCACGTAAACCACTTAGCTTCGGTCTAGAATATGTCTATGGTGAACGTACAGCCTATGGCCCAGTTCTTAATGACAAAGAAGAAGCGATTAGCAGCCGTAAAGGTGAAGACAACCGGATCAATGCAGTGGCCATTTACAATTTCTAAGATGCTTGTAAATTCGGGTATCTTGACCTAAAAAAAGCGTGGATGAACTCATTCACGCTTTTCTATTTCTGCTGAATGGTATCTGCTAAAAGATTCACTGCATTTTCTATCTCGGTGGTCCATTCAAAAGAACAATTCAGGCGCATATAATGCTGACTGGCATGATCCGGTTTAAACAGCAGTGCAGGGGCAATTGAAATATGCTGCAGCAGCAACTGTTCATAGAGCGCCTGGGCATCCAGTTGTTTCGGCAATTCAATCCAGAGAAAATAACCACTAGAATAATAGTAAATTTCACAGATGCTTCCCAAACGTGCTTTAAGTTCCTGATAAAATTTCTTTT
Source organism: Acinetobacter sp. YH12255 (assembly GCF_013417355.1). Lineage (NCBI taxonomy): Bacteria > Pseudomonadati > Pseudomonadota > Gammaproteobacteria > Moraxellales > Moraxellaceae > Acinetobacter > Acinetobacter sp. YH12255. Next base: position 57,045 of record NZ_VPEC01000014.1, on the reverse strand, counting down.
TATATTTTTCCAGATGCTGCCTTAAATGGCGCAAATGTTTTTCATAATGATGATGCGAAATAAATTCTACCAGCGTGTTCTGGAGTAAGGGACTGACCGTCAAAGTGCTCATGAGCTGCAAATGCTGAATGGCATCGGAAAATGGACCGGCATAGACCCAACCGACGCGTGCGCCCATGCCTAGTGTTTTGGAAAATGAAGCACAGTGCAGCACCATCTGATGCTGGTCAAAATATTTAACCGGTAGCGGTTTGGATGAACCATAATTCAACTCCTGATAAACATCATCTTCGATTAAATAGACCTGATATTCATACAAAAGTTCAGCAATTCTCTGTTTAATTTCCGAACTAACAGTAAAGCCAATCGGATTATGCGCGTTCAGCATTAGCCAGCACACCTTGATCGGATACTGTTTCAAAGCCTGTTCAAATGATGCCAGATCAAAACCGAATTGCGGATGCTCAGGGATAGTAATCACCTGTAGCCCCAAACGCTCGGCTGCCTGCCAGGCCCCATAAAATATGGTTTGTTGCAGCAGGATAAAATCACCGGGTTGGGTCAATGCCTGTAAAGACAGATTCAGTGCTTCTAGTGCACCGGATGTAATGACAATGTCATCTGCATGGCAAGCAATGCCTTGCAACTGGTAACGATTGGCAATCAGTTGGCGTAAATCCTGATTGCCAGGCGGCATATGATTCTGGTTGTTATAACTGCTTTTTCTTTTGGCCTGCTGCGCCAGAATCTGCATAAATTTGGCGTTATATAACAGCTCTGCATTGGGAAATGCGGAACCAAAAGGCACAATTTCTGCAGCTTGGATCGATTTTAAATAATTAAATACCACAGAGTTGATTTGAACTTTTGGGCTTAAACTAATCTGGATTGGTTGTTTGCTGTTGACCAGATCTGTAGAACGCTCTGCAACGTAATAGCCGGATTTATCTCTGGCATAAACCAGACCTTGCGCTTCAAGTTCCTGATAAGCATTGAGTACCGTCATCAGGCTATAGCCAGACAATTGGGTCTGTTCGCGGAGTGAAGGTAATTTTTCATGTACCCTCCATACGCCGTTTTCAATCATCTGACGGATATTCTGCGCCAGTTTTTCAGACTTATACATACACTTGCTTGAACTAAGACTGTTCTAATTATTTTGATTTATAGCATATTTCAAGATGCTCAATATAACAAATTAAGTTTAATGTGGTTGTCAGTCTATTTTCAAGCTGGCGTTCTATCGATCTGCTGTACTGTTCTTCTAAGATCAGTATCCAAGTAAATATTTCTATTCAAATGGGATGGTTGTATTAATCGGGTCGACATGAACTCAATACATGATCATTAAACTGAATATCAGGCCTCAACCTTTCTAGGGAAATTCTCTACCTCTCCATCAATCGTATTCTAATTTTTATACGCCTGAGTCACTTCTCTTAATTTGTCACAATTCGATACTTACAAATTCAGATTTACTTGCTAAATTCAGTCCACATGATGATAAAAACTATGTCACGGTCTTAGACCGCTCCATCATGTCTAGATAACAACGATACGAATACACGGACCAATAACAAGCACAAAGGAGTGGACAATGCTCGGAAATATGATGTTTCAGCCTTTACTGATCAGCAGCATGATTGAACATGCAGGACGCTATCATGCCGATACCGAGGTAATTTCCAAAAATACCGACACCAGCATTAAGGTGACCAACTGGGGCGAAATTCATCAAAACTCGAAACGTTTTGCCAAGGTATTGCAACAACTCGGCTTGGAAAAGGGAGATCGGGTTGCCACCATTGCCTGGAATAATCATCGCCATTTAGAGTCCTGGTATGCTATTTCTGGCAGCGGTCTGGTCTGTCATACCATTAATCCGCGCTTGTTTCCTGAACAGCTGATTTTTATTATGAATGATGCCGCAGACCGTGTGGTGCTATTCGATAAGACATTTGTTCCTTTAATTAAAGCAGTGAAATCACTGCTGACCTCTGTCGAGCATTTTATCTGTCTGGATGCTGCCGATCCGAGCGTCACTGAAGCCATTCCAGAAGTACAATTTTATGATGATCTGATTGCCAGTCAACACACAGAATTTGAATGGCCAATCATTGATGAAAACTCAGCCAGTTCACTGTGCTATACATCAGGAACCACGGGCAACCCTAAAGGCGTGCTATATAGTCATCGCTCTACTGTATTACATAGCTATGCCATCATTTTACCGGACTCACTAAATGTCTCGGCTGCCGATATTATGTTGCCAGTGGTGCCGATGTTCCATGTGAATGCATGGGGCACGCCATACGCGGCGGCCATGGTGGGATGTACGCTGGTACTGCCGGGGCCAGGTCTTGATGGTGTTAGTCTGGTGAATCTGATTGATACTTATAAAGTTTCAGTGGCGCTTGGCGTGCCAACCATCTGGCAGGGTTTGATTGCCGCAGCAAACCAGTCAGGTTCCAAGCTGGAAAGTCTGAAACGTAATGTAATCGGAGGATCGGCCTGTCCACCGGCAATGTTACGAACTTTCAAAGAGCAGTTTAACTGTGAAACAATTCATGCTTGGGGCATGACGGAAACAGGTCCAGTGGCTACTGCCAATCAGCTCAAAGCCAAACATTTACAGCTATCAGATGAAGAAAAACAGCAGATTCGTCTGTCTCAAGGCCGACCGCCATTTGGGGTTAGTGTACGTTTAACTGATGTAGAAAAATGTACGCATGAAATTGAACGAGATGGTGAAACTATCGGAAGTTTACAGGTGAAAGGGCACTGGGTTATTAATAAGTATTTCGGTAAGCAAGAATCTCCATTGACTGAGGATGGTTGGTTAGATACAGGGGATATTGGCACGCTGAATCAAGATGGTTTTGTAAAACTCAGTGACCGTTCCAAAGATTTAATCAAGTCTGGCGGCGAATGGATTTCATCGGTGGATCTGGAAAATATTGCTATGGGCCATCCGGAAATTGCGATGGCGGCGGTGATTGCCGCCCAGCATCCAAAGTGGGATGAACGTCCGGTATTGATTGCGATTAAAAAATCGGACAGTCAGCTGAGTGAGACAGAGCTGCTCGATTATTATGCTGATAAAGTCGCTAAATGGCAGGTTCCAGACAGAGTGGTTTTTGTAGACTCAATTCCACTAAGTGGAACTGGAAAGATGCTGAAAAAAGATTTGCGTGAATTATATGGTGCTATTCTTTTGGAACAGGTGGCAGGTTAACGCATCATTTAAGCTGAAAATCCCAACATGAAGTCAAAAAACTGATCTCTATGAGAGGTCAGTTTTTTATGTATAGGCTAAGCAGCGTTGTCGGTTTAAAAATGCTTTTTCTCAATCCATATCGCCTTGATCGCTACTTTTAGACAATATTGTCCGACAAAAAGTCATATTATATGGCTTAGGAACATAATTTGACCTGTATTGACATGGTCTGAATGTGAGAATTCTTTATCCTGAGCAATATAATAATTAGACAGTTGTACATTAATGGAACTGTCTGCGGATAAGGGGATAAAAATGACAAGCATGCCAACCTATCAGCCGCATTGGATTCGGGAAGATTTCATTGATTTTATTGGTGAAAAAATCCATCCAACCAGGGCAATCAAAAAAGTTAAGGCTGCCGTTATGGGTATTCAAGCCATCAGCCCTGACTTTTTCAAGATTCACTTACGTCCAAATCATAATTTTAAAGCCAAGTCATTTCAGGCCGGCCAGAATATTGCAGTGACTGTTAGACTCGATGGCGTACGTCATCAGCGACATTATTCTGTGGTCACTGTATTGAAAAATGGTGATCTGATCATTGCGGTTAAACAGCAGGGCAAAGTGTCACGTGCCTTAAGCCAGATGCAAATCGGGGCTGTCATTGAAATTTCGCAGCCGCAAGGTGACTTTATACTGCAAAACTCTAGCCAGCCCACTTTATTTCTGGCATCCGGCAGTGGTATTACTGCAATATATTCCTTGCTGCAAAAAGCAGTGATCCAGTCCCTGGAACAGATCGACCTGATTTATTTTACTCGCGATGATGCCTTTCATGCTGAATTGAAAACCCTGGCTTTAATGCATCCAAACTTGAAATATCATCATTTTAATACACGGGAACAGCAACAGCATCTGAATCAAAGATTATTGCAAAAACTGGTGCCAGATGTTGCAGAACGAAAAATATATGCCTGTGGCTCTGCTGGGATGATGAAGGCTGCACTTAGAATTGTAGAAAAACTGGATTTGAAATCCAATTTTCATTCGGAATATTTCCAGATTGTGGTCGATGAAAAAATTAAGGCGCAGCCAGTACAGTTTTTAAGATCGCAGCAAGTGTTTCAGGCTCAGTCCAACTTGCTGGAAAGCGCTGAAAATTCAGGCCTGCGTCCTGCTCATGGTTGCCGGATGGGAATCTGTAATACCTGTTCCTGTACCAAAGTCAGTGGCTCGGTGCGTAATGTCCTGACCGGTGAGGTTGATCATGGCAATAACACCCAGATTAAACTTTGTATTTCCCAGGCGATGAGTCCAGTCGTTATTAATTTATAAGCCAGTATTAAACGAATAAAAAGGTGCTCCCATGAATATGCAAATTGATTTTAAACGACACAGTAAGTCGCAATTTCTCAGTCCTGAACAGATTGAGGAGTTTGGTGCTAAAGTCGATGCGATCCGCCGCGAGGTCATGGACGATCTGGGTGAAAAAGACGCCAATTATATTTATAAAATCCGTAATTTTGTCCGTTATAGCGAAATTGCATCCCGAGGCATGTTGATGTTTTCTGGCTGGTTGCCACCGGTTTGGCTGGCAGGGACAGGGCTGCTTGGCATCTCCAAAATTGTGGAAAATATGGAGCTGGGACATAATGTCATGCACGGTCAGTTCGACTGGATGAATGATCCGACCCTGAACGGAACCACCTATGACTGGGATACGATTTCCACAGGAGATGACTGGAAATATACCCATAACTATATTCATCATACCTATACCAATATTGTCGGGATGGATCATGATGTCGGTTATGGCCTGATTCGGGTCAGTGAATCCCAAAAATGGGAACCACGTTTCCTGTTGAATATTCCACTGGGCATGCAGTTAATGGTGTTTTTTGAATGGTATGTCGGCCTGCAACGCTTGCATCTGGAAGATGTGATTGCCTATAAAACCAAAACCTGGAAAGAAGTTTGGAAAGAAGCGGCTCCACTGCGTCAAAAAATGCGCCGTCAGGTGTTAAAAGATTATGTATTTTTTCCAGTGATTGCTGGCCCGAATGCCATTCCTGTGTTTGCCGGAAATGCCGTAGCCAATGTAATTCGTAGTCTGTGGGCGTCTGCAGTGATTTTTAATGGTCATTTTACGGAAGATGCTGAAACTTTTGAGATGGACAATACCGACAATGAAACCCGTGCTGAGTGGTATTTACGCCAGGTTCGTGGTTCGAGTAATTTTACCGGGACGGACTGGCTGCATATTTTGAGTGGTAATTTGAGCCATCAGATTGAACATCATCTATTTCCGGACATGCCAGCCAATCGCTATGCGCAGGTGGCGCCGAAAGTAAAAGCGCTGTGTGCTGAATATGGCATTCATTATAATGAAGCGAGCTTTATAAAACAGTTTTCTACTGTTTGGGTGCGTCTGGCCAAATGTTCATTGCCGAATCACTGGACTGCACAGATTATTGAAAAAACCCACTCTGCTAAATCTGCATTGAGCTACTTTAAATCCAAAATCATGCCCTAATTTTTAATGTGTGGTATTCACCCGTTTGCTACGCCTCAATAGATTTACATGGTCTATTGAGGCCTTTTTTGCTTTTTGTCGTTTTAGTAGAAATTGAATCATCCATTTTTATGAATGAAGTATGGAGAGATATTTCAAAAAAATCACCAAAGAAAAACAGATACGGTACTGCTGAAACGCTTTGCCTACAACAACCTGCTTAAGCTCTAGAGGGTTGTCCCTATAATGGCCGCGTTGTCACAATCAAGGTCTCAGTTTTGAAATATCTTCAATTTTTTTTCAGGCATCTCATTATTACTGCTTTTAACTGCTTGTAACCTCACAGAAGCACCAGCTCCAGATTATCAAGGAAACTGGAAAAATACGCTGGAAAATCCAAAACTTGAAAATGTATTGGTCATTTCGAAAAATGGTGAAAATTACTTCATTACCAACACCATAAAAGACAAAGAAACTGGTAAAACCGAAGAGAAAAATCCGATGCCGGCAGCAGTGAGCAAAAATGGCTTACTTCAGTTAAATGCAGGTGCAGGTATGGTTGATTTTGCAATCGATGAAAAAACAGGAAATCTGGTCGGTTCAGGCTCAGTCTATGAGAAAGCCAAATAACGTTTTCTTCTCAGGTCAGAGATCTGCAGAAAAATGTCATGAAACACAATATTCATGGCATTTTTTTATTGGGCTAAACTTAATAACTCAGCAAAATCTTCTGCGAAATAATTTACTTTGGCCTTGATCAAATCTATTTCATGAACAGAGTATTGATCATAAACTGCAATCACATCGATTCCTGCATTGTTGGCCGCTTCAACGCCAATTAATGAATCCTCAATAATCAGGCAATCTGCGGCTTGCACCTGAAAATGCTGAAGGGCATTGAAATAGACTTCAGGATGCGGCTTGATGTTCTGCACATTTTCACGGGTCAAGAGCAGGGCAAAGTCATCATTAAAGCTGATTTTTTTGTTAATGTTTTGATTATTGTCCTGATAACGCTGCACATTGAACAAACTGGTGGTTGTGGTCAGGGCGATCTGAATCCCTTGTTGTTTCAGGGCTTGAATGAACCGTTCAGCATGTGGTTTTAGCTCGACCACATGATCGAGAAAATGCCGTGAAATTGCATAACGGCGGTTTTTTACTTCTTCTTTATTCGGCGCAAATCCATAAAGCGCTTTTAAATAAGCACAATATTCCAGATAGGGATCCGGCCGATGTTTAAATTTTTTGAGCTGAAGATCGCGCTGTTGCTGGATCTGACTTAAGTCGACTTCAATATTTGCCAACTCCTGAATCAGCGCAGCATCGACCTGATTCCAGACTCCCACGGAATCAATCAAGGTGCCATCCAAATCAAAACACACCAACTTTTTGCCTTGGAACATAAGATATTTCTCTTAATTTGCATCGTTAATTCTGTGGGCTTGAGTATATAGCATGAAGCTTGCGTGTTTAAGTTGACCAAGGAAAAACAGAAGTGCATATTTACAACAGAACTACTTGTAACGAGGCTCCACATCAGAGAAAAGTAATTTTTAACACCACATGGAAATTGACTGATCCTAGAAATCGTTGCAAAGTGTTATATTTGAACATTGGCAATTGATAAAATGATGTCGATGATATCTTCGTCAAAATTATTAGAAAGTTAAAGGAAATGTGTTTCTGTGTTTGAACTTGACTGTAAATTGCTCAGTATTTTTTATTATGTCTATAAATTTAAAAACGTATCTCAGGCAGCTGATCATTTAGACATGAGCCAGCCAGCGGTGAGCAATCTGCTGAATAAAATTCGCCAGCATTATGGTGATCCTTTATTTTTACGTATTGGCAATGAAATGCTGCCGACAGATTTATCTAAGCAGTTGTTTCCCTTGGTCAGTGAAGCACTCAGTAAAGTTGAAGCGATTAATAATTTCACCATCAATTTTGATCAGGTCACTTCACAGCAACGTTTTACACTGGCGATGACCGATGTATCGCATCTGGTGTTATTGCCAAAAATTTCACAGTATCTCAAGCAGCATGCATCACATATCCGCCTGAATGTGCGTCCGATTACCTCGGAAACCAGTTATCAGATGGCCAATGGCGAGATTGATCTGGCTTTGGGCTTCTTGCCAAATCTGGAGAATGGCTTTTATCAGCAGAAACTGTTTGAACAGTATTATGTGGTGATCGCAGCGAAAGACCATCCGCGACTAACGGGTGACAGCATCACGACCGAAGAGTATTTACGTGAAACCCATATCGATATTGATGCCGGGATGGGGCATTACCATATTGAAAATGAATTGCTGAATCTGGAACTCAAGCGCGACATTCTAATGCGTCTGCCCAGCTATTTAGGCGTGGGACTGGTGGTACAGGAAACCGATGCGATTGCGACCGTGCCTTATTATTTGAGTGAAGTCCTGTTATCACGTGGCAATCTCAAGATTTTTGGGGCACCGATTGCTTTCCCGACCTATTCTGTAAAGCAGTATTGGCATATGTCCTGTCATCATAAAACCAGTCATCAATGGCTACGCAATATGTTGCATGAAATCTTAAGCAAATAGCATTTCAGCATACATGCATTGTGCTGCAATCTGCTTTTTCTCTATCTCAGAGATTTCGACACCATCCCATTTTTCAATCTGCTCGATTAACCAGATAAAATCGGCAAGCTGCGGTTTCGCACTTGCACCAACAAGATTGCGGATGATGTTTTGAATTTTATGATAGTCACAGACATGACGCTGTGCAGAGCATTCAAACTGGATAATCTGATAATCAACCAGCATGTCCCAAACTTGGGACAGATCAGCACGCTGTTTTAAATCCGTTTGGGCTTTCTGGACAGCATTGACCAAAGCCTTCACCGTGCATGGATGTAATTCTGCCCATTCCTGAGTCATGGCCAGAACCTTGTCGGCAACTTTAGGAATGACATTCTGGCTTGCAGCGACAATTAAACTATAGCCTTCAAGCTTGGCCTGAATATTCCAGGGTTCTCCCACACAAAAGCCATCAAAGACCTGTTCCGAGATTCCTTTTACCATCGAAGCTGGTGGTGAGGTCATGAGCTGAATCTTGTGGGCAATATTGACATCTGTCAGGGCTAACCATTCTTTTATACAATAATGATGAATTGAGTGCTTATAGACATAGGCCAGATTCATTTTCTGCTGTTGTTGCAAGGCCTGCACCAGTTTCTGAGAACTGCTTTTTTCATCATCTTCTGCATGGATTCCCAATTCATAACATAGATCTTGACGCAGGCTGATATAAGCCTGATTGATACTCAGCACCAACGGGGTTTGCAAAGCCACCTGTAACTGGTCTGTACCCAGAGCAGCAGCAGGTAGCATGGCGGACAAACAATGCGCAGCGTCCAGAAAGCCATAGGCCAGACGGTCTCTTAAACTGGACCAGGAGGCCTCCCGGATTAAGTTGATGGTTAATCCCTGTTCGGCAAAATAACCCTGTTTTTCGGCCCAGAGAATGGCCACACAATCAAGCAAAGGAATATAGCCAATATTGAGTTCAGTTTTTTCTAATGTGGACATATGCTTTTCCTTATTGGCCCAATAACAGCTTCTGTGCATCGAGCAGGCGTCTGGCCATTTCACCAATGGTAATCCGGTGACTCATGGCATTTTTACGTAATAAGGCAAAGGCCTGTTCTTCAGATAATGCATGCAGCTGGATCAGCAATGCTTTGGCTTTATCGATATCTTTACGGTCAATCAGCTTGTCTTGGGTTTCTTTTAAATCGTTCAGCAGCTTTTTATGCTTGCGGAACTGTTCAATTGAAATTTCCAGAATGCTTTCTAATTTGGTGGGATCAATACCATCGACAATATAGGCCGTGATTCCGGCATCAATCGCACTTTTGATGGTGTCTTTGTTGGAGTTCTGGGTAAACAGCACGGTCGGAAGTTCATATTGGCTGACACAGCTTTCAATAATATCCCGATGCGGATGATCCATATTCAGCAGGATCACATCTGCATGAATACCCTTAACATGTACCATATTCAGGTCATTCAGGATTAAACAGGCCACCACCTGAAAATCATGTGAAAGTAAGGATTCTTGGATGAATTGGGCGCGCTCCAGATCATCATCAATAAGAGCAATTCGTAATTTGGACATGGAATATTTTCAAGTAAGGCCTAAGGAATATTCAAGCAGGAATAAAGCAAAAAACATGCCATTAAATTGGTGCATAAAATTCTATTTTTCTGTTCAATTTAGTGCACAGCTTTAGGGATTCCAGCTGATAGCTCATCAAAATGAAGCATTTAGGTACATCATCTGCCTGGAATAAGGCGTTTTCTTGTTGGAAAAGTTGGCACGATTTCTGCATTTATTAAATCGTCAAAGATGACTTTCAATACTAACAACGGCCAACGATGTCCGTTCTGATCGTAATTGCACTTTCAAGGAGTGTGATTGGTATTTCGTTCAGCACAGGATAAATGACATGGTCAGTTGTTCAGCAATACAAAACGCACAAGCGTTTCAACCCTTCCTCCAGCATTACAAAGCGCTGGGTTGCGGTATTTACAACATATTCAATCAGCAGACATATCAATGCCTAGACGTGATATGCGGCTTTTTATCATCTTTAAAAAAACAATAGTTGGAGTGCAGATATGAAAATTCTCATGATTGGGCATGGCATGGTGGGGCATAAATTCATCGAATCTGTACTGGAACAGGCCGGTGATGACATTGAGCTGACCATTTTGGCAGAAGAGCCACATTTAGCTTATGACCGGGTACATTTGACTGAATATTTCAGCGGCAAGTCGGTCAAGGATCTGAGCCTATGCCGTAGTGATTTTGCCGATGCCTATGGCATTGATTTGCGTCTTAATACCAAAGCAGTTGAAATTGATCAGCTCAATAAAACCGTCACCACCAGCCAGGGTGATGTGCTGAATTTTGACAAGTTGATTCTTGCTACCGGCTCTTATGCCTTTGTACCGCCAATCCCGGGCAATGACCGTCAGAATTGCTTTGTTTATCGTACCATTGAAGATCTGGATGCCATTCGCGCAGCCAGCCTGAATGCCAAAACCGGTGTGGTAATTGGCGGTGGTCTGCTGGGTCTGGAAGCAGCGAAGGCTTTGCGAGATCTGAATCTGGAAACCCATGTCGTAGAATTTGCTCCGCGCTTGATGGCGGTGCAGATTGATGATCTGGGCGGCCGGGTACTGCGCTCTAGAATTGAAGACCTTGGTGTCAAGGTGCATACCCAAAAAGCAACCTCATCTATTGAAGATGGTTACAACGCTCAGCATGTAATGAAGTTCGGAGATGGTTCGGTACTTGAAACCGATATCATCCTGTTCTCGGCCGGTATTCGTCCGCGTGATGAACTGGCGCGCCAGAGCGGCCTGCTGATTGGTGAGCGTGGCGGCATCATCATTAATGATTATTGCCAGACCTCACATCCGGACATTTATGCCATTGGTGAATGTGCACTTTGGGACAATAAAATTTATGGTCTGGTTGCACCGGGCTATGACATGGCGCGTATCGCGGCAAAACATGTACTGGACCAAGAGAGCCATACATTCGCTGGTGCCGACATGAGCACCAAGCTCAAACTGATGGGAGTGGATGTTGCTTCTATTGGTGACGCACATGCCATGTCACCTGGTGCCTTGAGTTATTTCTATGCTGATGAAGCCGCGCAGGTTTATAAAAAAATCGTGGTGTCAGTAGATAAGACCAAGCTGCTGGGCGCGGTGCTGGTGGGCTGTGCCAAAGAATATAGCGATCTTTTACAAATGATGCTGAATGGTCTGGCGGTACCGGAGCAACCGGAAAGCCTGATCATGCCGGGTTTTGATCAGGCAACTTCCAAATCAGGTGGTAGTGGCATCGATTTATTGCCTGACAGTGCGACCATCTGTTCATGTAATAACGTTTCCAAAGCTGATATCTGTTCAGCCATTGATGGCGGTGCAACTTCATTGGGTGCACTGAAAAAATGCACACAGGCTGCAACGGCGTGCGGTGGCTGTGCACCACTGGTAACGCAGGTTCTCAAATCTGAATTACAGCGTCAGGGGGTTACAGTCAATAATCACCTGTGCGAGCACTTCGCCTATTCGCGTCAGGAACTGTATCACCTGGTACGCGTGCATGAAATCAAGACTTTCTCTGACCTGATCCAGCAACATGGGCACGGCATGGGTTGTGATATTTGCAAACCGACTGTAGCCAATATTCTGGCATCCTGCTGGAATGATTTTGTTCTGAAACCAAGTCATGCCGGTTTGCAGGATAGCAACGACTACTACCTCGGCAATATTCAGAAAGATGGTTCCTATTCGATTGTGCCACGTGTGGCAGGCGGCGAAATCACCCCGGATGGCCTGATTACCATCGGTCAGATCGCCAAAGACTATGGCCTATATACCAAAATCACAGGCGGACAACGAATTGACATGTTCGGTGCGCAGGTACATCAACTGCCTGAAATCTGGGAAAAACTGATCAATGCCGGTTTCGAGTCTGGACATGCCTACGGCAAATCCTTACGTACGGTGAAATCTTGCGTGGGCAGTACCTGGTGTCGTTTTGGGGTCGATGACTCTGTCGGCTTGGCGATTTTCCTTGAGAATCGTTATAAAGGCCTGCGTTCACCACATAAAACTAAAATGGCAGTATCTGGCTGTACCCGTGAATGTGCAGAAGCACAGAGCAAGGATGTCGGTGTCATTGCCACCGAAAAAGGCTGGAATCTATATGTATGCGGCAATGGCGGTATGAAACCGCGCCATGCTGAACTGCTCGCCTCGGATCTGGATACTTCCACACTCATCAAATATATCGACCGCTTCTTTATGTTCTATATCCAGACAGCAGACCGTCTGCAGCGCACCAGTGTGTGGCGTGACAATATGGAAGGTGGGCTGGACTATCTGAAAGATGTCATTGTGCATGATTCGCTCGGCATTGCCGCTGAACTGGAAAGCCGTATGCAGCATGTGATTGGCACTTATCAGGATGAATGGCGCACTGCGATTGAAGATCCTGAAGTGCGCAAACGCTTTAAGACTTTTATTAATGCCAAAGTAGCCGAGCAGAATGACCCGCATATTCAGTTTGCGCCTGTACGTGGCCAGATTCGTCCAAAGACAGAAGCTGAACGTGATCTCAACCGTATTCCAGTGGTTGAAGCCTAAATACCACAGTCAGGGAGAATGAAAATGACAATTTTAAAAGACATGAACGAACTGAACTGGTACGAAGTCTGCAATCTGGATGAGATCACTCCGAATACCGGTGTGGCGGCCTTGATTGAAGATCAGCAGATTGCAATTTTTCGCGTGGGTCAGGAACAGCGGGTTTATGCACTCAGCAATCAGGATCCGTTTAGTCTGGCCAATGTCATGGCACGTGGCATTCTGGGGGATCTGCAAGGTGAGCGTGTAGTCGCATCCCCAATTTACAAGCAGCATTTCAGTCTGGTGACCGGCCGTTGTCTGGAAGAGCAAGATCAGAAATTACTGGTATTTCCAACCCGAATTGAAAATGGCACAGTCTTTATCAGCCCAACTGCACAAAAGACCTATATTTCCAGTAATGGTCAAAACACAGAGCGTTTAAAACTGGTATTGGTCGGGAATGGGCTGGCGGGTATGCGCTGTCTGGAAGACTTGCTGGATATGGCGCCAGATCGTTATGACATTACCGTGATTGGGGAAGAGCCATGGGGCAATTACAACCGCATCATGTTGTCACCGGTATTATCTGGTGAGAAAAGTTTTGCCGAAATTATGTTGCATTCAGTCGACTGGTATACTGAAAAAGGTATCCGTTTTATTGGCGGAGATGCAGCACTCTCTATCGACCGCTCACGCAAACAGGTGCATACCGGAAAAGGCGAAATGGTTGCTTATGATCGTCTGATCCTCGCCACTGGTTCCAAACCCTTTATACCGCCAATTCCAGGTGCTGAACTTGAAGGCGTGATGAGCTTCCGGGATATTCAGGATGTTAACCGCATGCTGGATTACTGCAAAACCAAGCAAAATGCCGTCGTCATTGGCGGTGGTCTGTTAGGACTGGAAGCCGCATATGGCTTGAAACAGCGAGGGATGAATGTAACGGTGCTACATCTGATAGACCGTATTATGGATCGTCAGCTGGACATGAAAGCCAGTCAAATGCTGAAGAAATCAATTGAAGAAAAAGGTATTAGGATTATCACCAAAGCCAACACCGAAGAGCTGCTCGGTAGTGATGGTCACGTGACTCAACTGCGCTTAAAAGACGGGACAATGCTGGATGCCGATTTGGTAGTTTTTGCCGTCGGGATTCGTCCAAATAAAACTCTGGCTGAACAGGCTGGCTTGCGCTGTAATCGTGGGGTGCTGGTGAATGACACCATGCAGACCTATGACCCGAGTATTTATGCGGTGGGTGAATGTATTGAGCATCGTGGCCAGACCTTTGGACTGGTTGAGCCATTATGGGGACAGGCCTTTATCTGTGCGACACATCTGGCTGAACATGGCCGACTGACCTTTAAGGCACCGACTGTTCCGACCCAGCTTAAGGTCAGCGGATGTGACGTATTCTCGGCAGGTAATTTTGAACCGACTAATGATTTCGAAGATATCGTGCTGAATGATGAGAAGCGTCAGATTTATAAACGGATCATCATTCAACAGGACAAAGTCATCGGTGCGGTGTTGTTTGGCGATACTGAAGATGGGGCATGGTATGCCGAACTGATTGCAGATCAGACACCAATTAGTAATATCCGCAGCAAGCTGCTTTTTGGTCGGGATTTTGCATTAAGGAAAGTAGGCTAATCGGATAAAGCTCTCCAGCCCTTCTTTAGCAAAGGAGGGTTGGGGAGGATTAAATTTTAGGCTTGCTCATTCAGAAATTATATTGCTGGATAAGCCTTCAATTGTAGGTTGGTGCAACAAAGCCAATTACATTTAAAAATATGGCACGTTATTTGCTGATCTATTTAGTAAATATGGCAACGGCGCCATGACACGATTGATCTGCTTAAATAATGCAAGGCAAAGACGCCTAGGGTTGAAATAGACCTTAGGCGTCTTTTTATTTAATAACAGGCAAGAAATTTTTATATAAAGGGGATAAAACTATGGCTTATCTTGCTCCTGCAGAGTTTGCAAAAAAAGTAGTCGATGCTGGTGAAGCAAAACTGCATATGGCCACACGTGATGTTGTAATTCGTGCATTTATGGCCGGTGCGATTCTGGCACTGGCAGCAGTATTTGCGGTGACGATTGCTGTACAGACAGGGGTGCCACTGATCGGTGCACTGTTATTTCCAGTCGGGTTTTGCATGTTATATCTATTGGGCTATGACCTGCTGACCGGGGTATTTGTATTGACTCCTTTGGCCTGGCTAGACAAACGTCCAGGGGTGACATGGGCGCGTATTTTAAAAAACTGGGGGCTGGTGTTTTTAGGCAATTTTATTGGATGTTTAACCGTCGCAATCTTGATGGCGGCGGTCTATACCATGGGTTTCGCAGCTGAACCAAACGAAGTCGGCGTAAAAATTGCTCATATTGGTGAAGACCGGACTTTGGGTTATGCCGAATATGGCTTTGCTGGCTGGATGACCATCTTTATACGCGGCATGCTGTGTAACTGGATGGTGTCACTTGGTGTGATTGGCGCCATGATGTCAACAACTGTAAGTGGAAAATTCATTGCCATGTGGATGCCGATCATGCTGTTCTTTGCCATGGGATTTGAGCATTCTGTCGTGAATATGTTCCTGTTCCCATTTGCCATGATGATGGGCGGTGATTTCTCGATTACAGACTATTTCTTGTGGAATGAATTACCGGTAGTGCTGGGTAACTTGGTTGGTGGTTTAGCTTTAACTGGTCTGGCGCTGTATACCACGCATGTCCGTACAGGTGATAAAAAAGAATTTTAATTTGAGCATGATATTTATGTCTTGAAATTGAAGGGATCGATTCGATCCCTTTTCGAGTGTCTACAATGAATAAAAAATTAAAAATCAGTATCGGACAATATTCTTCCGCCGGAATCAAAGCACAAAATCAGGATTTTTATGGCATTTATATTCCTGAAGGCCATGCGCTGAGCAGCAAAGGTATTGCCTGTGCCATTGCAGACGGGATTAGCAGCAGCAATGTCAGCCATATTGCGGCAGAAACGGCGGTCAGTAGTTTTTTATCCGATTATTATTCAACTTCGGATGCATGGAGTACCCAAACTTCAGCTGCTCGGGTGATTCGTGCGACCAACTCTTGGCTGTATGCGCAAACCCAACAGAGTCAGGGACGTTTTGATAAAGATCATGGTTATGTCTGCACCTTGAGTGCACTGATTTTGAAACAAAACAGGGCACATATTTTTCATGCAGGTGATGGCCGTGTTTATCGCATTCAAGCCCAAAGCATTGAACAGCTGACCATTGATCATCGGGTTCGTTTATCTTCAACCGAGCATTATTTAAGTCGTGCTTTAGGTGTAGATCATCGGATTGAAGTCGATTATCAACAACTTGAATTATGTGAAGATGATTTGTTTCTCTTGATGACCGATGGTGTCTATGAATTTATCGATATACAGCAGATCTCGGATATGCTGCAGCAAAAACAAAATCTGGATACTATTGCCCAATCTATCGTCGAACTGGCCTTAAAGCGCGGTAGCGATGACAATCTCACCATTCAAATCATCCGAATTGATGCATTAGCTCAAGAGAAAAGCTTTCAGATTCAGGAAAATATTTTATTTCCACAGCAACTCAGTCATGGTGATTTGTTTGAAGGTTATCGCATTCATAAAATCCTGCACCAAAATCATCGCAGTAGCCTTTATTTGGCGCAGGATGCAGCCACACAAGCTCAGCTGGTCATTAAAACCTTGTCTGTCGATTTGCAGGATGACCTGAAAGCAGTGGAACAATTCCAGCTGGAAGACTGGGTATCCAAGCGTTTAAAACATGAAAACCTGATGCACTACTATCCGCATACAGGCAGTAAAAAGTTTTTATTTCAAAGTTATGAATACTTGCAAGGGGAAAGCTTAAACCGATGGCTACATCGTCAAAAAACTGCTTTAAGTTTAAAACAACTGATTCCGATTATTGAACAGGTGGCCAAAGCACTGAATGCCATGCATCGACTTGAAATGCTGCATCAGGATGTACGGCCAGAAAATGTCATGCTGCTTGAACCGATTGATGCTTTGAAAGTAAAACTGATTGATTATGGATCGACGGCAGTTAGAGGGCTGGTCGAACTGAATCCTAAACATGCAGATGTGCCTTTGGGAACGTTGGCATTTATGGCACCAGAGTATTTTATAGGGCGCTCACCCTCGGTAAAATCAGATCAGTTTTCACTGGCAGTGATGAGCTATTATTTATTGACCCGGCAATTGCCTTATGGGACAGAGCTGGCGCGCTGCAAGACCGAAAAAAAATTAAAAAAGGTACGCTATCATTCACTGTCTGAATATCGTCCGGATTTGCCCAAGGGTTTGGATGCGATTTTTAAAAAAGCACTGTCAATTCGTCCAGAGCAACGTTATGAGGCACTTTCAGCATTTATGTATGACTTGAAACAGCCTGATCTTGAATTAAAAAAATCTGTTTCACGTCCTGTGATTGAGCGTCATCCCCTGACATTCTGGAAATGCTGCACCGCGATTCTGTTTATCTTATTGCTCTTGGTCTTTTCCTTATATTTTATGAAATAAAGCTCTTTAACAGGATTTGAATTATATTTTTTGGATTGTTAGCAACAAGTTCGGAAATGTTTGGCATATTATTCAGTCCAAATATCTGCTTATTCTATGTGCAGGTTTTAATGAAACAGTTGCTGTTTGCATCACTTTATGTTCACGCTGTTTTCACCCTTTTTCTGCTCAATGAGTGAATAATTTTTGAATATGAGTCAGGTTGAGTCTGATCCAAAATTTATCCTTTAGCCCAGATCCAAGATCCAGTGCTCAGTAATTTTCTCAAAATATATAAACGACTGTGGGCTCAATCCAAGACGATGCTATGAGCTAATTCAAATCGATATGCTACTCAATTTCAGTGAGCTTTGAATATGAAGTAACTGGTTTAGTCCACTATGAATTTAACGCAGTATTACATTATGCCAACTGGAAATACATGTGTGCAGAATTAAATAGCATATTATTTAATATCAAATACTTAATTATTAAGTTCTTGGAACTTGTGAGGATGTGGTGGCTATCTTGCAAGTTGTATAATCAAAAAATACCAAAATTACATCAAAAAATATACGCTGATCAGTCAGTTTTTTGGCAGAAAATAATGCCTTGATTCGGCATTGTTCATTTATGCTACAGCATAATTTTTAAAACCAGAATCCCTCTAGGATTAGGATCATGTATACAGGATTGTATAAACCCGATATGAGCACGAGAACAATTCCGCTGAACAAAAAACCGCTAAGCTTGATGATCCTTTCAGTTCTTTCCAGTGCTGTCTATGCTGAAACATCTCGCAGCCAGCATCCTGTGCAACAACTCAACACCATCGTGGTCAGTGCTGAACAGACAGATCCGCAGCAGCAATACCAGACCGAGCTTGCGCAAACCTCAGGTGGAACCAATTTTATTTCAGCCCAGCAGCTTGAACATCAACATATTGCAAATAATGCCGATGTATTTCGTCTGCAACCCGGTATCTATGCTCAATCCCCGGGCAATGAAGGCGCCAAAGTGTCTATCCGTGGCTCGGGTATTAACCGGACATCAGGTGCGCATGCCTCTGGTACCTTTGTGCTGATTGATGACATTCCATTTACCGGGCCGGGCGGCACCGCTTATGAATTACTAGAGCCTTGGTGGATTGATCATGTCGGCGTCTATCGCGGTGCAAACGGTTTTAAACAGGGGGCGCTGGCGCTAGGCGGAGCGATTAACTATAAAAGCAAGACTGGTGCCGAGCAGAATGGTTCTGAACTGAAGTATGAGGCAGGCAGTCATGGTTATCAAAAATATCAGTTCAGTACCGGCCGTAAACTGGATCAGCTGGATTATTATCTGGCACTAACGGGTAACCAGTTTGACGGAATTCAGGATCATGCCAAAGGTGATGGCAAAGGCCTGGCTTTTAATCTCGGCTACCAGATTAGCCCGGACATTGAAACCCGTTTTTATGCCCGTTACCGCGAAAGCAAACATCTGACACCGGGGCGTATTACCCAGGAACAATTAAAAAACAATCCTGAAGTAGCTGATCCTAATTTTGTAGGAATTGATGCCAAACGTATCCAGCCGGGCAGTACCTGGCTCGCCAACACCACCACCTGGAATTTGCAGGATGATGCAAAATTGACTGCTAGTCTGGCATATCATCATTATCCGTTAGACTTACGTGAAAGTCGCTATCGTACCAATGTCGATTATGAAGATATTACTGCACGTATTCAGTATGAAAAGCCCTATCAATTGTTGGGTCTGGAACATCAGGGGCGTATTGCCTTACGCAGTACCACCCATCGTCCAAACAGTGGTGTAACGGAAACTTTAAGATTTAATACAGAAATTGGTAATCAAACATATCCGGCAGATACGGTCACGCGCCGTTATACCTATCGTGGTTCAGACAATGTATTGCAATTTGATCAGCAGACGGCGCTCAATGACCAGCTCTCCCTAGATCTGGGTCTTGCAGCAGTCTATGCCCATCGTGAAAGTGAAGTGACTTATGCAAATATTATTCCTGATCCAAATTCAGGTCCTTATGTAGATCCTAAAGTCAGTCGTTATGAATGGAATTTTGCACCACGACTTGGATTGACCTATCAGCCAAATGACTCTGTGCAATGGTTTGCCAATTTAAGCCGTAGTATTGAACCGGCACATCCTTGGGCAATGGCTTGGTCTTCACCTTATTACTATTCTAAAGACAGTGGAGCTGCATCAAATCGAGTACGTGCGCCAATCTATTTGGATACGCAAACCGCCCATAGCTTTGAACTGGGTGGGCGTGGACAATCATGTTTTGGAGACTGGGCACTGAGCTACTATTATTCCAAGATTAAAAAGGAGCTATTGTCTTCTGAAATGATTAAAAATTACGGGAATGATTCTGATTCTACTACTTCAGAGGAAAGAATTAGTGTAGAAGCAAATGCCACGCCAACCATTCATCAAGGTGTCGAACTCAGTTTTGATACACCATTGCATGAATTTAAACACGGCGAGTTACGCTTGCAACAGGCCTATACACTGAGTGATTTCCAATACAAAAATGATCCGCTGTTTGGCGAAAACCAGTTGCCCGGGATTCCAAAACATTTGTATCAGGCACAGCTCAGTTATGCCCTGCATAATGGTTTTTATATTGGCCTGAATACCGAATATGCCTCTAGAATGGCGCATGATTATGCCAATAGCCGCTTTAGTGATGATTACCAGATCTGGGGCATTGATCTGGGTTATGCACCTGAACATCAGTCCTGGAAAACCTGGATCAACTTCAATAATATTACCGATGAAAAATATGCTGCGGTCGTGATTCCAGGCTATAACGATCAAGGTGATGATGTAGCCCGATCTTCGCCGGGAGAAGGATTCTCGACTTATGCTGGCGTATCTTTCAAGTTTTAAAAGTTAGGCTTTAATAGCAAAAAAAGAGCGGGGATTAACCCGCTCTTTTTTTTGGTCAATTTAATATCAGAAGTGCTTCTTGATTATCCCTGGATAATTCCATTGACGCCCGTGACGATCATGTCGATCGCAATGGTACCAATCAGCAGCGCAGCAACACGGCCAACAATATCCACATATAAATCTATATAGTTGGAATATTTATGCTGCAAATGATCATGCAGGTATTTCATTAAAATCAGCAGGCTACAGGTCAAAAACAGGGTAAGAAAAATCACCAGCATCGTTTGCCATAAACTGAGCTGAATTCCGGTAATCACCGCCGCTGAAATGGTGCCCGGGCCAATCATAAATGGCATGGCAATGGTGCCTGCCAGATGATGAGGCGCCCCACGCATCACGCCAATGGTATCGGCGCCTTCAAAGACATAGCGATAACCAATCACCAGAAAAATGATACCGCCAAAAATCTGGAAAGATTCAAAACGGACATGCAGTACTTCCTGAAAAAAGGCTTCACCGGTCTTGGCAAAAATAATAAAGACGATAAAGCTGATCAGGCTGCCCTGAATCAATGCCATGTTAAAGACTTTGGCTTCGGAATTACGGATAATTCCGAGCATATAAATACTCATCAAAAATGGATTGAGTAAAGAGAAGAACAGGGCAAAGGCATGTAAGCTTTCTGACATTATCGATTCCTTCTAGGGCCTTGGACGGTATTAATTTTCACGGTCTGGAAACAGCGGGCGTGTACCCGGACTGATACGGTTAATATGCAGATACATCATATGACGTTCATATTTATCCAGAATGTCGTTAATGACCTGTTCCTTGCTATAACCGACCAGATCATTGCCTTGCGAACCTTCAAACAGATAGCTTTCCAGACGATAGTAATAACGTTTGGCACGTTTCCCGCGCGAACTGAAGTTTGGGGTGTCATAACGCACCGGCCAGATTTCATAAACAAAATTTTCTTCTTCATCGAGCTGAATAATCAAATCCAGATGATAGAGTTCCGGTTCATCCTCTACCGGTTTTTCCTGTACATCAACATGCACACCTTTAGTGATGAGTTCGGCTGCAACAGCCTCGATAGCCGGTTTGCACACCTCATTTAGCATGCTTCGGGTCTGGGACAGGCTTGGATGTAACATCACCCGACTCAGCCGTTTTTTCCAGTTAAAGATGTCCACGTTTCCGACCACAGGTGCCGCATTCATACTGGTACTGGCCTGACGGAAATCTTCCAGACGCAGGGATTTATACAGGCCCGCCATGACAAAGAAAATCACAAAGCTAAAAGGCAGTCCCATAATAATGGTGGTGTTTTGCAAGGCTGTAACACCGTTGGCCATCAGCATCGCCAAAGTCAGCAAGCCAATCGCAATGGCCCAGAAAATACTCAGCCAGCGCGGTGAATCATGCTCGATATTGGTAAATTTAGTGGTGAAATTCCCCAGTACCAAAGCGCCAGAATCCGCAGAAGTGACATAGAACAACAAACCGGTAATGGTCGCGATCCCTGCGATAAAGCTAAAGCCAGGATATTGCGCCAGCAAGTCATAGAAACCATGTGCCGGATTTTCCAGGACTGTGGTCGCCAGTTGAGTATTGCCATCAAACATGACGCTATGGAGTGCACTATTACCAAAAATAGATAACCAGGTCAGGGTAAATAATAGGGGAATAATCAAGGTGCCGGCGACAAACTCACGGATGGTTCGTCCACGTGAAATACGCGCCAGAAACAGCCCGACAAAAGGAGACCAGGCAATCCACCAGGCCCAGAAGAACAAGGTCCAGCTGTTCATCCATTCTTTAGGTTGCTCAAATGGAAAACTGGTTAAGGACAGCTTTGGAAACTGACTGATATAGTCACCAAAGTTCTGAATCAGGGCGGCCAGCAAGAATTCGGTATTGCCCATCATTAAAATAAACAGTAACAGGCCAATCGAGACATAAATATTAATTTCTGAAAGGACGCGGATGCCTTTATTGACACCGGATGCAACAGAAATAATGGTAATAATCACCGCGACTGCGATTAATCCGGTCTGTACCCACAGGTTTTCCGGTAAATCAAACAGCACATGCAGGCCGTAATTGAGCTGGACCACACCAATACCGCAGGTGGTCGCAATACCGAAAATCGTGCCGAGTACTGCCGCAGTATCGACCGTATGCCCAATCGGGCCATGAATCTTTTTACCAAAAATCGGATAGAGTGCCGAACGGATGGTCAGCGGCAGGTTATAACGATAACTGAAATAGCCCAGGGCCACACCTATCAGTGCATACATGCTCCAGCCAGTTAAACCATAGTGGAACAGGGTCCAGACCATGGACTGGCGAGCCGCCTCGAAAGTCTGGCCTTCACCGACGGGTGGATTCATATAATGCGAGAGAGGTTCCGCCACCGAGAAGAACATCAGGTCAATCCCGATTCCGGCAGAAAACAACATGGCTGACCAGCTTAATAAACTAAATTCAGGCTTGGAATGTTTAGGCCCTAATTTAATTTCCCCATAACGTGAACAGGCAATAAAAATAATAAACACCAGATACAAAGTGGCAGCCAGCAGGTAATACCAGCTAAATGTACGACTGACCCAGTTCAGAATATTGGTGATGACCAGATTGGCCTGTTGATTGAATAAAATCGTAACGAGAGAAAAAAGCAGAATAAGTGTTGCTGAAACATAAAACACCACTTTATTCAGACTATCCTGCACTTGTTCAGTTTTCTTTTGCATAAATCTGTGACCGTAGTTTTATTGTCATGTGATTTACAGCGCAGTTCGATTTGACACAGGGTTCGACACTTAAAGAGTCAAAGCCGAATCAATTACAAACATTTGCAAATCCAAAACAAACTGCGCTGTACATCTGAGGTTGCTAGGCACTATAATTTTTATTAATTGATCGTTCAATTAAAAAAACGTTTTTTAATGTTACCTCATTCTGCTATTGCAGCATGAGTCCGATTTATAGATTCGTTATTCAGGTTAGTCTTATGCCAAAAGTTGGTATGCAACCGATCCGCCGTCAACAGCTTATTGACGCGACCCTAGCTGCTGTAAATGAACTAGGTTTTGCAGAAACCTCAATCAGCCAGATTGCACAACGTGCCGGTGTTTCGACCGGCATCATAAGCCATTATTTTGGCGGGAAAAATGGCCTCATTGAAGCAACAATGCGTTATTTATTGCAGCAGTTAGGTAAAACCGTGGCAGAGATGCAGACCCAGGTGAATGCCACACCTGAGCAACGTTTGCTTGCCATTGTACGGGGTAATTTTGCTGCACCTCAAACCAATAAGGCCGCTATGAAAGTCTGGCTGGCATTTTGGGCGAGCAGCTTGCATCAACCGGACTTGCATCGGTTGCAACAGGTTAACCATTACCGCTTACATTCCAATCTCAAGCACGAATTTATGAAAGTGCTGTCCAAATCAGAAGCAGAAAAAGCGGCACAAGGGCTAGCTGCACTGATCGACGGATTCTGGTTACGCGGCGCACTGATCAGTGGCGAGATTGATCCAGAAATGCCGATCGAACTGTGTAGCCAGTTTATCCAGCAGCAATTGAAATCACACAAATAGGCGAGGGAATTACAGTGACTACCTATCATTTACAGCGTCCTTATATTCACGGCCAATATGTCGATGCAACATCCAATAGCACGTTTCAAACGATTAATCCTGCAACTGGCGAAATTCTGGCAGACGTGCAGGTATGTACGCGAGAAGATATCGATCGCGCTGTTGAATCGGCACAGCAAGGACAAAAAGTCTGGGCAGAAATGACAGCAATTCAACGTTCCCGTATCTTGAACAAGGCGGTTGCTATCCTCCGTGAACGTAATGACGAGCTGGCACGTTTAGAAAGTCTCGACAGTGGTAAAGCTTTCAGTGAAACATCCACCGTCGATATTGCGACAGGCGCAGATGTACTCGAATACTATGCAGGTATTTTGCCAGCATTAGAAGGCCAGCAAATCCCGCTCAGAAGCAGTTCGTTTGTCTATACCCGCCGTGAACCTTTGGGTGTGGTTGCCGGGATTGGTGCGTGGAATTATCCGATTCAAATTGCCTTATGGAAATCTGCACCTGCACTGGCAGCAGGCAATGCCATGATCTTTAAAGCCAGTGAAATAACGCCTTTAACTGCATTAAAACTGGCAGAAATTTATACTGAAGCAGGCGTGCCGCATGGCGTATTCAATGTGGTGACCGGCAGTGGTGAAATTGGTGGCTATCTGACCTCACATCCGGACATAGCCAAAGTTTCATTTACTGGTGGTGTCGCGACCGGCAAAAAAGTCATGGCCCAAGCTGCGAATTCCAGTCTGAAAGAAGTGACTATGGAGCTGGGCGGAAAATCCCCGCTGATTATCTGTGAAGATGCCGATCTGGATCTGGCAGCAAATATAGCCATGATGGCCAACTTCTATAGTTCCGGTCAGGTCTGTACCAATGGTACCCGCGTATTTGTACCTTTAGCCTTGAAAGCAGAATTTGAAGAAAAGATTCTGCAGCGTATTCCTTATATCCGGATGGGGGACCCACTTGATCCTGAGACAAATTTTGGTCCAGTGTCCAGCTTCTCTCATATGGAAAAAGTGCTGGGCTATATTGAAAAGGGCAAGATCGAAGGTGCACACTTATTGTGTGGTGGCAGCCGTGCCGAAGATGAGCAGTTTGCTCAAGGCGCTTATGTGCTACCAACGGTATTCACCGATTGCCGTGACGACATGACGATTGTCCGTGACGAAATCTTTGGTCCAGTCATGAGTATTTTAAGCTATGACACTGAAGAAGAAGTCATTCGCCGTGCCAATGCGACCGAATATGGGCTGGCTGCAGGTGTGGTGACTCCTGATCTTGCCCGCGCGCATCGTATCATTCACCAGATTGAAGCCGGAATTTGCTGGATTAATACCTGGGGCGAATCTCCAGCGGAAATGCCGGTCGGTGGTTATAAACACTCGGGCGTAGGGCGTGAAAATGGAATTATGACCTTGCAGCAATATACCCAGACCAAATCGGTTCAGGTGGAATTGAGCCCATTCCAGTCCGTGTTTAGCGCATAAGGAGGTCTCCGCTTGATGAATTACGATTATATTATTATCGGGGCAGGCTCGGCCGGAAATGTGCTGGCTGCTCGATTGACTGAAGATCCGGACACCAAAGTCTTGCTGTTAGAGGCGGGCGGGCCGGATTATCGTCTGGATTTTAGAACCCAGATGCCGGCCGCCTTGGCCTATCCTTTACAGGGACGGCGTTATAACTGGGCCTATCTGACCGATCCTGAACCACATATGAATAATCGCCGTATGGAATGCGGACGTGGTAAAGGTCTGGGTGGTTCATCGCTGATTAATGGCATGTGTTATATCCGGGGCAATGCCATGGATCTGGAACAGTGGGCCAGTTTGAAAGGTCTGGAACACTGGAGCTATGCAGAATGTCTGCCCTATTATAAAAAGGCTGAAACGCGTGATATTGGTGGCAATGACTACCATGGTGATGCCGGGCCGGTTTCAGTCGCAACGCCAAAAAATGATAATAATGAGCTGTTTCATGCCATGATCGAAGCTGGTGTACAGGCCGGTTATCCACGAACGGACGATTTAAATGGCTATCAGCAGGAAGGCTTTGGCCCGATGGATCGTACCGTGACTCCGCAAGGCCGCCGTTCCAGTACCGCGCGCGGTTATCTGGATATGGCCAAAGGGCGCGACAATCTCACTATTATTACCCATGCCATGACCAATAGAATTCTGTTTAGCCAGAAGCAGGCGATTGGCGTGGAATATTTTGAAGGTCAAAATGCCTTACAACCCATTCAGGTCTTTGCCGATAAAGAAGTTCTGCTGTGTGCCGGGACGATTGCTTCCCCGCAAATTTTGCAGCGTTCAGGTGTGGGTCCTGCCGCATTATTAAAAAGTCTGGACATTCCGGTCGTTCAGGACTTGCCGGGTGTGGGCGAAAACTTGCAGGATCATCTGGAAATGTACCTGCAATACCAGTGTAAAAAACCGGTCAGTCTCTATCCCGCCTTAAAGTGGTATAACCAGCCGATGATTGGTGCTGAATGGTTATTTCTAGGCACAGGTATTGGTGCCAGTAATCAGTTTGAAGCAGGTGGCTTTATCCGCTCCTCCGACGAGTTCGACTGGCCCAATATCCAGTATCATTTCCTGCCGATTGCAATTAACTATAATGGAACCAATGCCATTCATGAGCATGGTTTTCAGGCGCATGTCGGTTCGATGCGTTCACCCTCCCGCGGGCGTATACAACTCAAATCCAAAGATCCGTTTGAGCATCCAAGTATTTTATTTAACTATATGAGTACCGAGCAGGATTGGCGCGAATTCCGGGATGCCATCCGGATTACCCGGGAAATTATGCACCAGCCAGCACTTGATCCTTATCGGGGTGAAGAAATCAGTCCGGGTCAAGCTGTACAGACAGATACCCAGATTGACGAGTTTGTGCGTAATCATGCTGAAACCGCATATCACCCATCTTCTAGCTGTAAAATGGGCGAGGATGATATGGCAGTTGTGGACGGTTATGGCCGGGTACATGAAATGCAGGGTCTCAGAGTCATTGATGCTTCCATCATGCCCTTAATTATTACCGGAAATTTGAATGCCACCACCATCATGATGGCCGAGAAACTGGCAGATCATATTCGGGGAAATCCGGCTTTAGCTGCATCGACTGCGCCGTTTTATCAGGCAGCTCGAGTCTCAAGCCAAGCTTGAAATTTCTATTTTACAGGTGGAAATAGGCATAAACTTATATTAATTATGCGTTAAAATAAGCTGTATATTTTGATATTAATCAATCTTTAAGTAGGGCTGCATCATGTGTTCAGCCCTTTTATTTACCTAAAAAGAATTTTATATTTTATGAGAATCTTAAATCAAACCTTGCTCTTCGGCTGTGTCACATTTTCCAGTATTTGTAGTTTTGCAAATGACGTTCAAAATAATCAAATACAAGCAAGTGGCAACCTGAGCGTGGTGTCTAAATATGTATCACGTGGTTTAAGCAATGCACCGGAAGACGATAATATTGCACTACAAGCAGGGTTGAATTTGGCCTATGGCAACTTTTATGTGGGCTATTGGGGTTCTACATTGGGTTATTCCTATGCTGAGGTGCAAGGACGCAAAGGGCATAGCACCGATAAATTCGAGCATGATTTTCTGGTCGGTTATACGCACAGCTCGGAACATTATGATTGGGATTTCTGGAATGCCACCTACTATTATCCAGGGGGCGAAAACACCACCGGTAATGAGTTGGGTTTAAATGTCAGCCGTATGCTGGATGAAAAAACCAGTATTGGCGCGAGCGTATCGACCTATCTTTATGATGTGGCCTATGCCAATCAGGGCGATACCTTTTATACGCTGAATCTGAACCATCAATTGAATGATCGTGTGAATGCCAGTCTGACTGCTGCAGGTAGCTATTTTAATGATGAAGGCAAATATGAAGGTGGAGAACTGGGCGATACCCAAAAACAGCATGCCTTCCGTTATGCGTCTGCCGGACTGAGTTATGCAATCTTGCCTCAATTAAGTGTGTCAGGCGAATATCTGCTGGGGGGCTATGACCGCTACGGTGACAAGCAGCGAAATCTGGCTTTATTCGGTTTAAGCTATGATTTTTAAGGCCTTAAAGCTTAGAAGATGAAATTATTGTTAATCTGTCTATACATATTTTAAAGCTACATCAGAAGCGCTCATTCGATATTAAAAGCAACACATGGATCGTCACAAATTTTAAATGTGTTGATTCATGTTGTTCCTATTTCTTAGCTTTATAGAAAATATCGCGGAAAAAGTCACAAACGTTATCAATTTCATCAAATGACTCTATAATAGCGCCCATTCTTAAAGGGTTCGCCGTAGTCTCATGACTACGTTATTACCCTGATTTATTTTTAAGTCAAGTTCTCCTGCGTGATTCGGCTTGTACATTCAGATTCAGCATCTTATTTGTCCATGGCGGCACATAAGAACATTTAGGTGTCCACATGGAAATCAAGGTCAATTATCTCGACAATCTGCGCCAAGAAGCCAAATTTGATGACTTCACGGTGATTGCCGATCAACCGATTCGTTACAAAGGCGATGGTTCTGCACCCGGTCCATTCGATTATTTTCTGGCCTCATCGGCACTTTGTGCAGCTTACTTTGTCAAAGTATATTGTGCAGCACGTGATATTCCGACCGAAAATATTCGCCTGTCACAAAACAATATTGTCGATCCTGAAAACCGTTATAAACAGATTTTTAAAATTCAGGTTGAACTGCCAGCTGATATTTCAGAAAAAGACCGCCAGGGCATTTTACGTTCGATTGACCGTTGTACGGTCAAGAAAGTGATCCAGACTGGCCCTGAGTTTGTGATTGAAGAAGTCGAAAGCATTGATGCCGATGCGCAAGCCTTGTTAATGCCAAGTCTGGCCTCTGAAAACAGCACTTTTATTCCGGGCAAAGATCTGCCTTTGGAAGAAACCATTGCCAATATGTCTGCCATTCTGGCCGGTCTGGGCATGAAGATTGAAATCGCATCATGGCGCAATATCGTACCAAACGTATGGTCATTGCATATTCGTGATGCACAGTCGCCAATGTGCTTTACCAATGGTAAAGGTTCAACCAAGGAAAGTGCGCTGGCATCTGCACTGGGCGAGTTCATCGAGCGCTTGAACTGTAACTTTTTCTATAATGACCAGTTCTGGGGTGAAGACATTGCCAATGCAGAATTTGTACATTATCCGGATGAAAAATGGTTTAAGCCGGGTCCAAATGGCGAACTTCCACAGGAAGTCTTAGACGAATACACGCTTGAAATTTATGATCCTGAAGATGAACTTTTAGGTACTCATCTTTATGACACCAACTCGGGCAACACCGAACGCGGCATTTGTTCACTGCCATTTGTACGGCACTCTGATGGTGAAACTGTTTATTTCCCATCAAATCTGATTGAAAACCTTTACTTAAGTAACGGCATGAGTGCAGGGAATACCTTGCCTGAAGCTCAGGTGCAATGCCTGTCAGAAATCTTTGAACGTGCAGTCAAGCGTGAAATTATTGAAGGTGAACTGGCTTTACCGGATGTGCCTGAACAGGTGCTGGCAAAATATCCAAAAATCGTGGAAGGCATTAAAGGTTTAGAGGAACAGGGCTTCCCGGTGCTGGTCAAAGATGCTTCATTAGGCGGCCAATTCCCGGTAATGTGTGTGACCTTGATGAACCCGCGCACTGGCGGTGTGTTTGCATCTTTTGGCGCGCATCCAAATTTTGAAGTGGCACTTGAACGCAGTCTGACTGAATTGCTGCAAGGTCGTAGCTTCGAAGGTCTGAATGACCTGCCGAAGCCAACTTTTAGCTCAAATGCCGTGACTGAACCGAACAACTATGTCGAACACTTTATCGATTCGAGCGGTGTGGTGTCTTGGCGTTTCTTTAGTGCCAAAGCAGATCATGAATTTGTGGAATGGGATTTCACCAACCATGGTCAAAACTCCAATGCAGATGAAGCTGCAGCTTTATTAGGCATTCTGGAAGAGCTCGGTCATGAAGCCTATATGGCGGTTTATCAACATTTAGGTGCAACGGCTTGTCGTATCCTGGTGCCAGGCTATTCTGAAATCTATCTGGTCGAAGATCTGATCTGGGATAATACCAACAAGGCTTTGGCATTCCGTGAAGATATCCTGAACTTGCATCGTCTGGATGAAGAACAGCTTGAGGCGCTGGTAGAGCGTCTGGAAGAATGTGAGCTGGATGACTATACCGAGATCAAAACCTTGATCGGGGTTGAATTCGATGAAAATACTGAATGGGGACAGCTCACTATTCTTGAGCTAAAGCTCTTGATTTATATCGCTTTACAGCAATTTGAAGAAGCCAAGGATCTGGTTGAACAGTTCTTGCAGTTCAATACCAATACCGTTGAACGTGGCCTGTTCTACCAATGCATGAATGTCGTGCTTGAAGTACTGCTCGATGACGAGATGGAGCTGGAAGATTATGCACACAACTTCCGCCGTATGTTTGGAGATGAACGTATGGATGCGGTTATGGCTTCAGTTGAAGGCACGCTTCGTTTCCATGGCCTGACTGAAACCAGTATGAAGCTTGAAGGTCTGGATCGTCATTTACGCCTGATTGATAGCTATAAAAAACTGCATGCTGCGCGTGCCAAGTTTGTCGCAAAATAAATCAATTCCCTGAATGACTCAAATTTTAGTCGTTCAGGTCTGATTTTAAAATGGCTGATCCGGTTTCGGGTCAGCCATTTTTTCAGCACGAAATAAACCAGATTATTTTCCTATCTCATTGCAATAGATAGAGTGATATAGGCTTATTTTGATTTACTTTAAAATTTATTAATCCCAGCTCTCGAGAGAACTGGGATTACCTAAAAAATTAAAGTGAAGAGTTAGTACGAACTGCTTCAAGATTGGGTAAGTGAATCAGAGAAATATATATTTTTTTTAATTCACAAGAATTACCTTACATATTCGGGTAATTCGGACCACCGCCACCTTCCGGTGTTACCCAGGTGATGTTCTGAGACGGATCTTTAATATCGCAGGTCTTGCAATGCACACAGTTGGCTGCATTGATCTGGAAACGCTTGGAACCGTCATTATTTTCCATGATTTCGTATACACCCGCAGGGCAGTAACGCTGTGCCGGTTCATCCCATTTCGGTAAGTTCACTTCCACCGGAATCGAAGCATCAGTCAGCTTTAAATGCGCAGGCTGGTTTTCTTCATGTACGGTATTGGATACAAATACTGAAGATAGACGGTCAAAGGTCAGCTTGCCATCCGGTTTAGGATAGTTCGGTTTAAACGTTTCAGCCGCCTGAGTTTTCAGTGCCGCATGGTCTTGTACCAGATCATGTAGGGTAAACGGTACTTTAAACACGTTCTGATCAATGAAGTTAAATGCACCACCGATCCATTGACCGAATTTATGCATTGCCGGGCCAAAGTTACGTGAGTTATATAACTCTTCTTTCAGCCAGCTTGCATCAAACTTGTCTTTATAGGCGGTCAGTTCTTTGACAAAGAAATCTTCGCCTTCAACTACACGCGCAACCGCCAGATCACCGCCTTTTTCCACACCAGCCGCAATCGCTTCAAATACCGCTTCGCCGCAGAGCATGCCGGACTTCATTGCCGTATGTGAACCTTTGATTTTGGCAAAGTTCAGGAAACCTGCATCATCACCAATTAAAGAGCCACCCGGGAAGGTAAATTTAGGCAGTGAGTTAAAGCCACCTTTGGTCACGGCACGTGCGCCATAAGAAATACGCTTGCCGCCTTCCAGATATTGTTTAATCAGAGGATGGGTTTTCCAGCACTGCATTTCCATAAATGGATACATATGCGGATTGGTGTAGGACAGATCCACGATCATGCCCAAAGTCACCTGATTATTTTCAGCATGGTATAACCACCAGCCGCCACTCGAGCCGGTTTCATTGAGTGGCCAGCCGGCACCATGCATCACCAGACCCGCTTTGTGCTTGGCCGGATCAATTTCCCACAGTTCTTTGATCCCGATACCGTAATGCTGTGGATCTGCATCTTTGGCCAGGTTGAACTGTTCGATCAGACGTTTACCGAGGTGGCCACGACAACCTTCAGCAAAAATGGTGTATTTGGCATGCAGTTCATAACCCGGGGTAAAGTTATGCGTTGGTTCGCCATCTTTACCAATGCCCATGTCACCGGTCTGGATGCCTTTCACGGTACCGTCAGCATGATACAGAATGTCCGATGCGGCAAAGCCCGGAAAGATCGAGACTTCCAGTTCTTCCGCTTTCTGGCCTAACCAGCGCACCACATTGCCCAGCGAGATGACATAGTTGCCATCGTTATGCATGGTTTTTGGCACCATCCAGTGTGGGGCTTCTTGTGATTTTTCATCTGAAAGCAGGAAGAAAGTTTTATCTTCGGTCACCGGCACATTGAGCGGTGCGCCTTGATCTTTCCAGTCCGGGAATAATTCATTGATGGCACGTGGTTCAAGTACCGCACCTGACAGGATATGTGCACCGACTTCGGAGCCTTTTTCTACGACACAAACGGACAAATCATTTAAGTTGTTTTCAATTGCAAGTTGACGGATCTTGATCGCAGCAGATAGACCTGCAGGGCCTGCGCCGACGATGACGACGTCAAACTCCATCGATTCTCTTGTTATATCTTCCATAATATAAAATCCAGTTTTGCTATACGATATTTATAGCATTATCCAGATGGCTTATGAAGTCTAATTTTTGTTTTTTATAGGGATAGATTTTGAGAGTCTTGGATTGCTGTAGAATGAATAGAATTGAAAAGATCCGGTTCAATATTAGAAAACGGTTTAATTATTATTGGCTGCAACAAATAAAAAGAGCGACCTAAGCCGCCCGAATGAGAGGTTTTACTTACATATTATTCAGGTTCATGGCAATACTATTCACCATGTGAATCAGACGCGGGCCAATTTCATTTTCCAGTTTTTCCTGATTTAGCAAATAACTTGGTGCACCACAGTTAAAAGTTAAAATACCATGTTTGGGATGAATCAAAGGAACGGCCACAGAGTTCACATCTTTGGCCCAGTCTCCGAGAGATAAACAATAACCATAATCCTGATAATCGCGAATGGCGCGTTCTAGATTTCGTTTAATTGTTGTCCATTGATCTTCATTTCTTTTTTTAATGGCATCAAATAAATATTCACGTTCTTTCACGTCCATCGCCGCCAGACATGCACGCCCCATGGCACTCGAATGAATTGGTAAAGTTGAACCCACTGAACGGCGCATGGTTAAAGTCGTATCTGTATGTACCACTTCCAGATAGATCATATTGAGACGGTCACGTGTTGCCATTGCCACTGGCGCCTGGGCATAACGTGACATTTCTTCCATAAATGGATAGGCCTGGGTTCGCGCAGAAATATTGCTTAAGGCAGAATAGCCCAGAGCCAGTACACCGACATCGAGTAAATATTTAGTCGTATTTGGAAGTTGTTTCAGATAGCCTAAAGATACCAGCGTACTGGTAATACGCGCCACGGTTGGCTTTGGTAAATTGGTCATTTGTGCAATTTCTTGATTGCCCAACAACTGATTGGTCGCAGAAAAGCATCTTAGAATCTCAAGGCCACGCGCAATAGACGCAATAAATTGGGGATTGTTTTCGCGATGAATATGCGAGATCGGATCTAAGCGAATTTCATCAAAATTAGGTATTTCACCTGTTTTATTTTTAGTCATGGTCTACAGAAATAGAGAAGTAAATTAATGAATATCATAGCAACTTAGTTTCACGATACAAAATAAAACATTTAAATTGTAGATGAATTATATGAGTAACGACTAAATATTATTCTATCTCATGTCTAAATGCTGCTATACAGAGTAAATAACTGCAAAAAATAGTGAAGCTATTTTTAAAATAAAGCCTTTAAATAAACAATAAATTTTACCACTTTTTAAGCTCTCATCTCTGGTCAGCTCCTTATAGAAAGCAGCGTTAGTAAAGCGAAATTTAAAAAGCAATAATTTCGTATTGTGAAATATTATTCTATATAAAATCCATTTTAAAGCCAGATAAATTTCGTTTTTTTATAAAAAATAAATTTTTTGACGAATTTGCTTGCTGATTTTTTATTTTTATGGTTATTTATTTCGTAATACGAAACTAAAAATAAAACGGTAAAGGAATTTACCCAGACCATATACATGGAGATTCATATGATTCGCGATCCGGAAATGCTCGATCAACTTCTGTCTACGATTCGAGATTTTGTAAAAAATGAACTGGTTCCTCTCGAACATGAAGTAGAAGAGAACAATGCCATTCCTGAACATATTGTGGAGCAGATGAAAGAACTGGGTTTGTTTGGTCTGACGATTCCAGAAGAATACGGCGGTTTAGGCATTACCATGGAAGAGGAAATTCTGGTTGCGATGGAATTAGGCCGGACATCGGCTGCATTCCGTTCTCTAATCGGGACCAACAACGGTATTGGTTCAAGTGGCATCGTCATTGATGGTACAGAAGAGCAAAAACAGAAATATTTACCGCGTTATGCAACCGGCGAAATCATTGGTTCTTTCTGTTTGACTGAGCCAGATTCCGGTTCAGATGCTGCATCTTTAAAAACCAATGCGGTAAAAGATGGCGATTATTATGTTTTAAATGGCACCAAACGTTTTATTACCAATGCGCCACGTGCAACGACATTTACAGTCATGGCACGCACCAATCCAGAAATCAAAGGCGCCAGTGGCATTTCAGCATTTCTGGTAGAAGCGGGCACACCGGGCTTGAGCCTAGGCAAAATTGATAAAAAAATGGGTCAACATGGTTCTTATACCTGCGATGTTATTTTCGATAATTGCCGGGTGCATAAAGACCAGCTGATTGGTGGTGTTGAAGGCGTTGGTTTCAAGACAGCCATGCGCGTTCTGGACAAAGGCCGTTTACATATTGCCGGCTATAGCGTGGGTATGGCAGAGCGTATGCTGGAAGATGCCTTAAATTATGCGGTAGAACGCAAGCAGTTTGGTCAGGCTATTGCAAATTTTCAGCTGATTCAGGGCATGTTGGCAGATTCTAAAGCTGAAATTTATGCAGCCAAATGTATGGTGCTGGATGCAGCCCGACTGCGTGATGCCGGTCAGAATGTGACGACGGAAGCCTCTTGCGCCAAAATGTTTGCCACTGAAATGTGTGGTCGTGTTGCTGACCGCTGTTTACAGATTCATGGTGGAGCAGGCTATATCAGTGAATATTCAATTGAACGTTTTTACCGTGATGTGCGTTTGTTCCGTTTATATGAAGGCACGACACAAATCCAGCAAATTATTATTGCACGTGAAATGATTAAACAGGCCACAGCCTAAACATATAATTTTTAAAATAGGGAAATATAAAAATGACGACTAAAACTAGATTTGATTGGCAAGACCCGTTCCTGATTGAACAGCAGCTCAGCTCAGAGGAACGTATGATCCGTGATGCGGCAGCAGCATATTGTCAGGACAAGCTGATGCCACGCGTATTAGAACAGTTCCGTCATGAAAAAACCGATCCGGCCATTTTTCGTGAGATGGGCGAGCTTGGTTTACTGGGCCCCACTATTCCAGAACAGTATGGTGGTGCTGGTTTAAATTATGTCAGCTATGGTCTGATTGCACGCGAAGTTGAGCGTGTTGATTCAGGCTATCGTTCAATGGCCAGCGTACAAAGCTCTTTGGTAATGGTGCCGATTAACGAATTTGGTTCTGAAGAGCAAAAGCAGAAATACTTACCAAAACTAGCGACTGGTGAATATATTGGTTGCTTCGGCCTGACTGAACCGGATCATGGTTCTGATCCGGGCAGCATGATTAGCCGTGCCAAAAAAGTCGATGGTGGTTACCGTTTAACTGGCGCAAAAATGTGGATTACCAATAGTCCAATAGCCGATGTATTTGTGGTCTGGGCTAAAGAAGTCTCTGCTGAGGGTAATGTCGGTGACATTCGCGGTTTCATTCTGGAAAAAGGTTGGGAAGGGCTGTCTGCACCTGCGATTCATGGCAAGGTCGGTTTACGTGCCTCGATCACCGGTGAAATCGTGATGGATAACGTCTTTGTTCCAGAAGAAAATGCCTTCCCGGAAGTGCGTGGTCTAAAAGGTCCATTTACCTGTTTGAATAGTGCGCGTTATGGCATTGCCTGGGGTGCCATGGGGGCAGCAGAATTCTGCTGGCATACCGCACATCAGTACACCATGGATCGTAAACAGTTTGGTCGACCACTCGCTGCAAATCAGCTGATCCAGAAGAAACTGGCGGACATGCAAACTGAAATTGCTCTTGGTTTACAGGTCGCCTTACGTTTTGGTCGTATGAAAGATGAAGGTATTGCATCAGTCGAAGGAACATCATTGATCAAACGCAACAACTGCGGTAAGGCCCTGGATATTGCACGCTTGGCACGTGACATGATGGGTGGTAACGGGATTTCTGATGAATTTGGCGTAGCCCGTCATCTGGTCAATCTGGAAGTGGTGAATACCTATGAAGGTACTCACGATGTACATGCCTTGATTCTGGGTCGTGCTCAAACCGGAATCGCAGCATTTTGTAATTAAAGATAGGGCAACATTGAGTCAGCGATGCTGGCTCGTAAGTTTTGGCTGGCTTTAATTTAGTCAACCAACCCAGTTTTGGGTGTAATCTGGTTTTAGCATTTTTGATAAAAAGCCGTTGATTTGATGCTCAAACAACCAAGGAATAGATCGTTTAAACATTTTATAACAATCGGAAAATGGTTTTTTTGACGTACTGCTAAAATGGGTTCTGGGCAGCCAGATGCTGCTGTGATTCATATCTGTAAAAAGCTACTTGAGTAAGCCTGATAGTGGTCATTATATTAACTCTATACGCACTTTTGAGATGATAGTTCTATTTGCTTTAACTCAATAATGATCAGATTCTGATGTTTCAGTTGGGTGCAGCAGAAAAAATCATTCAAGAATGCAGGATATCTTATTAACGTAAATTTATCTTCAGGTTTTCTATTGCTCATATCTAATTAAAAAAACCAGAACTGATTTTAAAGACTGATTCTGTAGTGCGAAATGAGTGATTTAAAATCATAAATTAAACAGGTTCTTTTACTCTATTTTGATTAAAAAAACTTGATTGACTAGTTAAACAAGAAAGCTGTTTGAGTTACTGAAAAAGCAGCTGCTTTATAAAAAAGAAAAATTCGCTATACAAAATAAATGGAGATTTTAATGGAACAGGTCGTTCAAATCGAGCAAATCTCGACGCATGTGGCGATGGTTAAAATTCATCGGCCTGAAGCAAAAAATGCCTTGAATACAGAAGTGCGTCAGAAACTTGCTGCTGCTTTTTTACAACTCAATGATGATGAAAATATCCGTGCCATTATTCTCACTGGGGGCGAAACAGATTTTGCAGCGGGTGCCGACTTGAAAGAATTGGCCACTGCTGAAACCATCCAGATGATGCAGCGCCGTACCGAACGTTACTGGCAGGCGATTGCACAATGCTCTAAACCTGTCATTGCCGCAGTCAATGGTTATGCGCTGGGTGGTGGCTGTGAACTGGCGATGCATGCTGACATTATTATTGCCGGAAAAAGTGCCCAGTTCGGTCAACCTGAAGTGAAAGTGGGCGTGATGCCGGGGGCAGGGGGCACTCAACGTTTATTTCGTGCAGTGGGTAAATTTCATGCCATGCGTATCATCATGACCGGTTGTCTGATACCTGCACCGGAAGCTTATCAAATTGGTCTGGTCTCTCAAGTGACCGAGGACAGTGAAACCCTTGCAACTGCCATCAAGATGGCCGAAGGTCTGGCAAAAATGCCGCCAATTGCACTGGAACAAATCAAGGAAGTGGCATTACTGGCCGAAGATGTGCCGCTCAATGCTGGACTTACCCTAGAACGTAAGTCTTTCCAGATGCTGTTTTCTTCAGAAGATCAAAAAGAAGGTATGCAGGCCTTTATCGAAAAACGTAAACCGAATTATCAGGGACGATAAGCATGAGTATTCAGATTCAGAAAATCGGTATTATTGGTGTTGGCACCATGGGTGCGGGCATTGCCCAGATCGCGATTCAGTCTGGGCATGATGTGGTGCTGTTTGATGCCAAAGAAGGGGCAGCCGAACAGGCACAGGACAAACTGGCTAAAACACTGAATACACTGGCCGATAAAGGCAAGTTTAGCCACGAAAAAGCAGCTGAAGATATTGCCCATTTATCAATCGCGCAGCAGCTAGAAGACTTGAAAGATTGTGATCTGATTGTTGAAGCGATTATCGAAAATCTGGAAATCAAGCAAAAGCTGATGCAGCAACTGGAAGCGCTTGTAAAACCGGAAGCCATTCTGGCATCGAATACCTCTTCATTATCGATCAGTGCCATTGCTGCCAATTGCAGTCAGCCGGAACGTGTGGCCGGCTATCATTTTTTTAATCCGGTACCACTGATGAAAGTGGTGGAAGTGATTGAAGGCTTCAATACCCGCGCTGATATTGTGCAAGCCTTGACTCAATTATCTACCAAGATGGGACATCGCCCGGTCAAAGCCAAAGATACCCCAGGATTTATCATTAACCATGCCGGTCGGGCCTTTGGCAGTGAAGCCTATGCCATTCTGAATGAAAATGTCACGCCATTTTATGAGATTGACCGGATTTACCGCGATGGAATCGGTTTCAAGATGGGGCCATTCGAGTTAGGCGATCTGACCGGTATGGATGTATCGCATCCGGTGAGTGAATCGATTTATCATCAGTATTATGAAGAAGCACGTTACCGTCCAAGTGTGATTACCCGTCAGCGTTTTATTGCCAAGCAGTTAGGTCGTAAAACCGGTAAAGGATTCTATGATTACACCTCGGGCAATAAACAGGGTGATGTAATACCAACACTGGTTGAAAAACTGGAGCGATATCCATCGGTTTGGCTAGGTATAGAATATAGCGAAGACCGTCAGGCGCTTGAGCAATATCTACAACAACTCCATATTCAGGTCGAGCAAACTGAAACACCTTCAGCAGATGCCTTAATTTTAATTGCCACTTATGGTGAAGATGCCACTTCCGCCGCTGTCCGTTATCAGGTGGCACCTCAGCAAGTGGTCTGTATCGACTTGCTTTATGGTCTGAATAAACATCGCACTTTAATGCCGACTTTTGTGACCAAGCCTGAACTGATTCATGCCGCACAATCCATTTTCAATCTGGATGGC
This sequence comes from Acinetobacter sp. YH12255, assembly GCF_013417355.1. Taxonomy (NCBI): domain Bacteria; kingdom Pseudomonadati; phylum Pseudomonadota; class Gammaproteobacteria; order Moraxellales; family Moraxellaceae; genus Acinetobacter; species Acinetobacter sp. YH12255. The sequence goes on along the minus strand of NZ_VPEC01000014.1, from coordinate 17,834 downwards.
GTGACTGCGAGCACAATTCAGGAAAGTGTCGGCTTTGTGGCGCAGCGCGTATTGGCAATGATTGTGAATCTCGGCTGTGATATAGCCCAGCAAGGCGTGGCAACGGTAGAAGACATTAATATTGCCGTCAAATTAGGTCTCGGTTATCCATATGGCCCAATTGAATGGGGTGATGTGCTGGGTGCTGAAAAAATTCTGAAAATTCTGGATCGCATGACTGCAATTACCCGTGATCAGCGTTACCGTCCAAGTCTGTGGTTGCGTCGCCGTGTCCAGCTCGGCCTTCCACTTGTCCATACTACACATTAATTAAAAAGTTAAAGGAATAACACTGATGTTAACAGTTTGGCGCACACAGCATGCCGGAAACAGGTGACAATGTTGCAGAAGAATTTGGCATTAGCCGTGAACAGGCAGATACCTTCGCCGCTGCATCACAGGCAAAATATCAGGCGGCGAAAGAAGCCGGTTTCTTTGAAGGTGAAATTACCCCGATTGAAGTTTCACAAGGGCGCAAATTACCACCTAAACAAATTACTGAAGATGAGCATCCACGTGCATCTTCAACATTTGAAGCATTATCCAAGTTAAAACCACTGTTTGAAGGTGGTGTGGTGACTGCGGGTAATGCCTCAGGAATCAAAGACGGCGTTGCAGCACTGATGATCGGCAGTGAAAAAGTTCAGGAACAGTATGGCTTAAAAACCTTTCTCGCATCCTGTCTTCTGCAGCTGCTGGCATTGAGCCACGCATCATAGGTGCAGGCCCTATTGAAGTGATTAAAAAAGCACTACAACGTGCCGGCTTGACGCTGTCTGCAAGTGGCAGATCAATCGGTTTAGGTTTCCTGATTATGGGCGGTGCCTATTTCTTGTGTGGAGCAGTATCCGGGATATTCATCAAAGACCGTCAATACGATCCACAAAAGGCATAATTTCAACTTATAAAAAAGAGCCCGAATACAGGCTCTTTTTTATATTTATCTATTGAAACAGTATTTTTATTTTTTTATTCCTGATCCATTTCTTTGTGCAGATGAATACTTTTTAAACCATCATTTACTTTATTGAGCAGATGAATCAGGGTAACTAGATCATCAAAAGCCAGCTTATTTAAGGCCTGACCATAAAACTCAAAAAAATCATCCTGCAGACTATCCCATGTCTGAAAGCCTTCAGTAGTTAGTGCAACAATTTTAGCGCGCCGGTCCTGTTCACTAATGACCCGCTCCACCAGACCATCACGTTCCAGCCGCTTTAATACTGCATCCAGATTTTGCCGGCTCACGCCCAGATATTCAGTCAGATCAGAAAAGGACATTCCTAATTTAACTTTTGGACGGGACAGGGCACCCAGCACTGCCCAATGCACGGGAGATATTTTTAGCTCATTGAGGCATTTTCGGTCTAGGCTGTTGCCCACCTGAAACAACCGGAAAAAAAGCCGGTTATGAGCAGAATATAAGGATTGATCATATTTTTTTGACAAAGTATCACTCACAATATTGGACATCCTCAAAACTGAAATAGCCGAGCCGCGCAGAGTATAGCCTATCGCTTTTTCGCTTAACTCAGCTTCTATTGTAATTTCTTTTAAAAATCATAGTGTTTTTGCAGAAATTTTCCTATTTAAATTCTGAATCAATCAGTTTTATGGCTTGGAAATCTCTCTTTTTCTCCTCACTTCCATTGCGCTAACTCGCCAAATATCTAAGGTTTTCTTCCTCATTTTAAAGGAATAAATTATCTGTCATGCAAAAGACATAATTTGGTCCTAGAGTAAAGTCAGATTCAAATTAATCTAAAGCAAAAAACCAATATAGGTCAATACATTGAATAAATAAAAATATTAAGTTATTAATAAATATATAAATAATAATTTATAAATATTATTTTATGTAAACATATTGACATAAATTCAATCTCTTTCTATTTTAGATAAAACATACCGAATTAAAACAACAGCCGATTAAATTCGACAACAAAATAGCGTAGGGATGAGCAATGAAAGGATTAAAAGACAAGGTTGTGATTGTGACAGGCGGAGCAGGCGGAATTGGTTCAGCCACCTGCCGACGTCTGGCAGAGGAAGGCGCCAAAGTTGCCATTTTCGATATGAATCTGGAAGCGGCTGAAAAGCTGGCGAATGAAATCAATCAATACGGTCAGGCACTGGCAATTCAGTGTGATATTACCCAAAGTGATGTGGTTGAGCAGGCGGTTCAAAAAACCGAAACTGAACTCGGTCCAATTGATGGACTCGTCAACAATGCCGGCTGGGATATTTTTAAACCTTTTGTTAAAACCAATCCGCAGGAATGGGAAAAACTGATCCAGATTAATCTGGTCGGTATGTTGAATATGCATTTTGCAGTGCTGAAAGGCATGGTTGAACGCAATTCCGGCAGTATTGTAAATATTGCTTCTGACGCAGCCCGGGTCGGTTCTTCAGGTGAAGCAGTCTATGCGGCCTGTAAAGGCGGCTTGTTATCTTTCTCTAAAACGCTTGCACGTGAGCATTCACGTCACAACATCAAAATAAACGTGATTTGCCCGGGACCCACCGATACGGCTTTGCTTGCAGGCGTGACTGAAGGTGCATCAAATCCAGAAAAACTTCGTGAGGCTTTCACTCGTGCTATTCCGTTAGGTCGTTTAGGCCAACCTGAAGATTTAGCTTCTTCGATTGCGTTCTTTTTAAGTGAAGATGCCAGCTTTATTACTGGACAGGTACTCAGTGTCTCTGGCGGTTTAACCATGAGTGGTTAAGTGAAAAGCACACCAACCCATAATTGTTTTCAAGAATTAAACCAAATCAAAAAAATAGTACAGGAAGTTATGAAAATGAATTTTGAAGATATCTTATATGAAGTTAAAAACGGTGTTGCCTGGATCACGATTAATCGTCCGGAAAAAATGAATGCCTTCCGTGGCACCACCTGTGACGAACTGATCAAGGCGTTAAATAAAGCAGGCTATGATCGCAACGTCGGTGCAATTGTACTGGCAGGCGCGGGTGAGAAAGCCTTCTGTACCGGTGGCGATCAGTCTGCACATGACGGTAATTATGATGGCCGCGGCACGATCGGCTTGCCAATGGAAGAGTTGCATACCGCCATCCGCGATGTACCTAAACCGGTAATTGCACGCGTACAAGGCTATGCCATTGGCGGTGGCAATGTGCTGGCAACCATTTGTGATTTGACTATCTGTTCAGACAAAGCCATTTTTGGCCAAGTTGGTCCGAAAATGGGATCGGTTGATCCAGGCTATGGCACGGCATTTTTAGCACGTGTGGTAGGTGAAAAGAAAGCCCGTGAAATCTGGTATATGTGCCGCCGTTATTCTGGTCAGGAAGCTGTGGAAATGGGTTTGGCGAATAAATGCGTACCGGCCGATCAACTGGATGCTGAAGTGCAGGCCTGGGCAGAAGAAATCTGTCAGCGTAGTCCGACTGCCATAGCAATTGCCAAACGCAGTTTCAATATGGATACCGCGCATCAGGCAGGTATTGCCGGCATGGGCATGTATGCGCTGAAACTTTATTACGATACTGAAGAGTCTCGAGAGGGAGTCAATGCACTGAAAGAAAAACGTCAGCCTGAATTCCGTAAATATGCCAAATAAGGAGGCTAATCCATGAAAAAGAATCCTTATATCACTGAAGAACTCGAGTTTTTGGCAGAAACAGCAGAAAAATTTGCCCAAAAATATATTGCTCCCGGTTTTTTGGAACGTGACCAAAGCCGAGTCTTTGACCGTGATCTGGTCAAAAAAATGGGTGAAATGGGCTTTATTGCACCTGAACTGCCGGAACAGTACGGCGGTCAGGACATGGGCAGACTGGCTGCTGGAATTATCCATGAAGCCATTGCCAAAGCAGATTTAAGTTTCTCCTATATCAACCTGCTTGCTTCCCTAAATGGCCAGATTCTGGCTGAACATGGTCAGCCAGAAGTGGTTGAGCCTTGGTTAAAAAAACTCACTGCAGGCGAGGCTATCTTTTCGATTGCCTTGACCGAGCCACGAGGCGGTTCTGATGCAGCGAATTTACGTTTAAAGATTGAACGTGATGGTGATGAATATGTCATTAATGGCGAAAAGACCTCAATTTCTGCGGCTGATCAGGCAGATGCTTCGGTGGTTTTTGGCCGCACTGGTGCCAATGAAGATGGTGCGCATGGCGTGACAGCGCTCTTGGTTCCGATGAACTTACCGGGCATCAGTACCACACGATTTGACTGTCATGGTCAGCGCGCAATTGGTCGCGGTTCAATCTTTTTTGACAATGTTCGCGTACCCGTCAATCACCGTCTAGGGGATGAAAACAAAGGTTTTGTGCAGGTGATGCAGGGCTTTGATTTTTCACGTGCTCTGATCGGTTTACAGGTTTTGGCCGTTGCCCGGGTGAGTCTGGATGAAGCTTGGGAATATGCCGCGCAACGCGAAGCTTTTGGTCAGCCATTGACTGCATTTCAGGGAGTTTCACATCCACTCGCGGAATACGAAACCCAGGTTGAGGCTGCACGCTTACTTTGCCTGCAAACCTTGTGGCTCAAGGACAATCATCTGCCACATACCTCTGAAGCAGGCATGTGTAAATGGTGGGGGCCAAAACTGGCCTATGATGTAATTCATCAATGTCTGTTGACTTTTGGCCATGCCGGTTACGACCGTGGTGTGATGGAACAGCGTATGAGGGATGTACTCGGTTTCCAGATTGGTGATGGAACAGCACAAATCATGAAAACCATTATTGCGCGGCACAAAGCAGGACGTAAGGCTGTACCAGCTTAAGGAAAATAAGCACAGGCCTGAACTAAAATTATAATGAGGAGTAAGCGAATGGATTTCGATGCGGTTCTGATCCCGGCCAGAAAAGAGGCCATGCTCAAACAGGGATACTGGTTAAATCAAACGATTCTTGATTTTTTACGTAGTGCCGTAGAAAAGAATCCGGACAAAACAGCGTTAGTAAGCGTTAAGGTTGAGAATCAAATTGAACAGACTTTCAGCTATCAGCAACTTTGGGACATGACCAATAAAATTGCGCTGGGTCTGAAACAGCTAGGTGTTGAAAAAAATGATGTGGTGTCTTGTCAGTTACCGAACTGGTGGGAATTTACCTTGCTTTACTTGGCTTGTAGCCGTATCGGTGCCGTACTCAATCCGCTTATGCCGATTTTTCGGGAGCGTGAACTGGAATTCATGCTGAAACATGGCGAAGCCAAAGTATTTATCGTACCGAAAAACTTCCGTAATTTTGATCATGAACAGCTGGCAAATCACTTAAAGACTAAAATTGAGACTTTGCAACATGTGGTGGTGGTCAATGGTCTTGAAGAGAATAATTTTGACCGGGTCCTGGTCAATCATGGGCTTGAGCAGGATTCCGCAGCAATTGCAGGCCTGGATCAGCTTGAAGCTCAACCCGATGATATTACCCAGCTGATTTTTACTTCTGGCACCACAGGTGAGCCGAAAGGGGTAATGCATACTGCCAATACCTTATTTTCCAATATTGTACCTTATGCCGAACGACTGCATTTAAATGAAAATGATGTAGTACTCATGGCTTCACCCATGGCGCATCAAACCGGCTTTATGTATGGTCTGATGATGCCGATTGAACTGAATGCCAAAGTGGTGTTGCAAGATGTCTGGGATGTGTCACAGGCAGTAGATTTAATTCACCAGCATCAGGTCAGTTTTACCATGGCCTCTACACCATTCCTGAATGATCTGTCTACCACGGTTGCAGAACAGCATGATCAGGTTGGCAGCCTGAAAACTTTCTTATGCGCGGGTGCACCAATTCCAGGTTCATTGGTGCAAAAAGCACGGGAAACTTTGGGGGTCAAAGTGATTTCTGCTTGGGGCATGACCGAGTGCGGCGCAATTACCACCACACGACCTGAAGATGATGATGAGCGTTCCTTTAATACGGACGGGATTGCTTTTCCCGGTGTAGAGATTAAAATTGTCAATAAGGCGGGAGAAATTAAACCGCTGAATGAGCCTGGACGCTTAATGATTCGTGCCTGTTCAAGTTTTGGCGGTTATTTAAAACGTGCCCATTTAAATGATACCGATGCAGATGACTGGTTTGATACCGGAGATATTGCCTATCAGGATGAACAAGGCTATATCCGTATTTGGGGGCGCAAAAAAGATGTGATTATTCGCGGTGGAGAAAATATTCCGGTGGCAGAAATTGAATCATTGCTTTATAAACACCCGAATATCGCCGTCGTGGCGCTGGTCGCTTATGCCGATGAACGGCTCGGTGAACGAGCCTGTGCCATTATCAAGCTCAAAGATCCAAGTCAGCCTTTAGAACTAAGTGATATCGTCAGCTTTTTGAAAACCCATAATCTGGCGATGCAGTATATTCCAGAACGTTTGGAGATTTGGGAAGATATTCCAATGACACCGTCTGGAAAAATCCAGAAGTTTAAACTTCGCGAGCTGCTGGCCAGTCATATTGCATCATCCAGTTAAGCCCCATTGATCTATAAAAACAAACTCCTGAAATGTATTCAGGAGTTTGTTTTTTTATTGTTTGAAATGAAAGGCGAAGCTTTAAAGCTGATTTATCTGGTTACTTTAATCGTTTGAGTAAAGCCTCAGCTGTTGCAGCAGAAGATGCCGGATTTTGTCCGGTAATGAGCAGGCCATCTTCTTTAACATGTACCTGCCAGTCTTCAGCTTTCGAGTATTTTCCGCCATTTTCTTTTAGCATGTCCTCAACCAGAAATGGAACAATCTCGGTCAGACCAACAGCGTCTTCTTCGCTATTACTAAAGCCAGTCACAGTCTTGCCTTCTACAATTGAACGGCCTTCAGCATCTTCGACATGTCGAAGGACACCCGGCGCATGACAAACCAATGCCACAGGTTTATTTGCCTGCAAAGTCCGCTCAATCAGGGAAATAGAGTTCTGATCTTCGGCCAGATCCCATAAAGGCCCATGACCACCTGGATAGAATACTGCATCAAAATCATCAATCGAGACTGTACTTAGTTTCTGGGTATTTGCCAGTGCTTGCATCGCTACCTCATCTGCTTCAAAACGCTGGGTCGTTGCCGTTTGTGCATCCGGTTCGCTACTTTTCGGATCCAACGGTGGCTGACCTCCCTGAGGAGAGACCAGGGTGACTTCTGCACCGGCATCGATAAATGCATAATAAGGTGCTGCAAGCTCTTCCAGCCAGAAACCGGTTTTCTTGCCGGTATCACCCAGCGTGTCATGTGAGGTCAGAACAATCAGAATTTTCATATTATTTTCCTGTATTTGTTTATAGATAATGCAAGTCATCGGCTGTTAATTTAACTAATTTAACAAGTCACAGGCGTCAGCAATGTTCTGATACGTTCAATTGCTGTATCGAGATGTTGTTATTCCGATTTGATTCAACTGATTCCGGATTCATTCCAGATAGTATTGAATTAACCAAAACAACTGATTTAAACGCCAAGATAGGCTATCTGCCCATTAACAGTTCTTGCTGTACATCGGCCTGTTTACGCAAAAAGTCCCAGACCAGTTTAATCCGGGGCTCATGTTGCAAATCTACCAGCGTCAGCATCCAGAAGGTGTGGGAAAAACTGACTTGATCACTGAGAACCTCTTGTAGCTCGGCTTTTTCATGGGCAATAAAACGTGGCAAAATCGCCAGTCCGGCACCGGCACTGACTGCAATCTGCTGAGCCAAAATGCTGTTACTGCGAAAGCAGGCAGTCACTTGCAGCGGTAAACGTTCTAGCGAATACAACGCAGAGCTATAGACCAGATCATCAATATAATCGACAAAACGGTGCTGAGTTAAATCTTCTATCCCTTTGATGGGGGGATTTTGCTGTAAATAATCTTTACTGCCATACAGCTTTAAACAGTAGTTGGACAGCCGGGTAATGATATAGGGGCCCGATTTGGGCCGGTCAATCGCAATTACAATATCGGCTTCACGATGCGAAAGTTTGATCGCTTTCGGCACCGGAATCAGGTCAATGGTCAGTAAAGGGTAGTGCTGGGAGAACTCGGCCAGTAAGCGCGCTAAAAATGCCGTACCAAAACCTTCTGGTGCACCAATCCGCACCCGGCCTTGCAAGGGATCGTTGCGTTTGTCAATCTGGATAAAGGATTGTTCCATCAGTTCCACACGCGGCACCAATGCCAGACCTTCCGAGGTCAGCTCATACCCTGTCGCTTCGCGTTTAAACAGTTGAGTACCCAAGGTGTTTTCCAGCGCCTGAATCCGCCGTGCCACGGTACTGTGTTCCACCCCAATCAAGCGTGCTGCATTGGTGAGCGTTTTGGCACGTGCCAAAACCAAAAAGAAACGTAAATGATCCCAATCTACTTTCATCTTCTATTTAACATCCTGTTAAATCCCTGTGCATATTTGCACATCTATCGTGCATCAATTTCTATTGGTGGTCAAAGTGTTCTTTGTTAGTCTGCTGAAACAGCGTAAAAATAATACGTTTAAAACAGCCAGTAAAGGCAGACACAACCACAATAACAAACCAGCACGGAGCGACCATGAACGCCATTCATCATCCACAGCAAAGTACCGGATTCACCACCGCAAAACTCCTCATTAATGGTGAATTTGTCGAATCAAAAACCAGTCATTGGCAAGATATTATCAACCCTGCCACTCAAGAAGTTTTGGGTCAGGTGCCATTTGCAACTGCAGAAGAAGTCAATGCCGCGATTGCTGCCGCACAAAATGCCTTTGCCAGCTGGCGCCAAACCCCGATTCAGGCACGTATGCGGATTATGTTGAAGCTGCAGGATCTGATTCGTACTAACTTAAAAAGTATTGCCCAAGTATTAACGGCGGAACAGGGCAAAACCCTGGCTGATGCCGAAGGTGACATTCAGCGTGGCTTAGAAGTGGTGGAGCATGCCTGTTCTATTGGTTCACTACAAATGGGTGAATATGTTGAAGGTGTGGCACGTGGGGTCGATACCTATACCTTGCAGCAACCACTCGGTGTTTGTGCGGGAATTACGCCGTTTAACTTTCCGGCGATGATTCCACTGTGGATGTTCCCGATGGCGATTGTCTGCGGTAATACCTTTGTCTTAAAGCCCTCTGAACAGGATCCGCTATCGACCATGATGCTGGTGGAACTGGCAATTGAGGCAGGCGTACCTGCTGGTGTGCTGAATGTAGTGCATGGCGGTAAAGAAGTGGTGGATCTGCTGTGTACCCATCGTGACATCAAAGCCATTTCCTTTGTCGGTTCAACCGCTGTGGGTACGCATGTCTACAATCTGGCCGGCCAGCACGGTAAACGTGTACAGTCGATGATGGGCGCGAAAAACCATGTCGTGGTGATGCCGGATGCCAATAAAGAACAGACCTTAAATGCGTTGGTCGGTGCAGCATTTGGTGCAGCCGGTCAGCGTTGTATGGCGCTTTCGGTGGCCGTGATGGTCGGGGACACCAAGCACTGGGTCGATGAACTGGTTAATAAAACCAAAACTTTGAAAGTTAATGCAGGCCATGAACCGAATACTGATGTTGGGCCAGTGATTTCGACCCGTGCCAAAGCGCGTGTCATCGACTTAATTAACAGTGGCGTTGAACAAGGCGCTGAACTGCTGCTGGATGGTCGTGATGTGAATGTTCAGGGTTATGAAAAAGGCAATTTTGTCGGACCAACGATTTTTAATCAGGTCACGACCGATATGCGCATTTATCAGGAAGAAGTATTTGGTCCGGTACTGGCGATCATACATGTTGATACTTTAGAACAAGCGATTGAGCTGATTAATGCCAATCCATTCGGTAACGGCGTTGGACTCTTTACTCAAAATGGCAATACTGCACGCACATTCCAGCACCAGATTGATATCGGTCAGGTCGGTATTAACATTCCAATTCCTGTACCTGTGCCGTTCTTCAGCTTTACCGGTTCGCGTGGTTCAAAACTGGGGGATTTAGGTCCTTATGGCAAGCAGGCAGTGCAGTTCTATACCCAGACCAAAACCATTACCAGCCGCTGGTTTGAAGATGATCAGGAAACCACAGGTGTCAATACCACGATTAGCCTGCGCTAAGGAGCATCAGCATGAAGATTGCATTTATTGGTTTGGGCAACATGGGTGGCTCGATGGCGCAGAACCTGCTCAAGGCAGGGCATCAGGTTTTTGGTTATGACTTGAGTGAAGTCGCTTTACAGCATTTTGCCGAAGCGGGTGGTATCGTTTGTGACAGTCCACAAGCGGCCGCAAAACAGGCAGATTTTGTGGTCAGCATGTTACCTGCAGCCAAGCATGTACGTGAAGTTTATCTCGGTGAGCACGGTATTCTGAACGTGCTTCAGGCGGGCAGTTTGTGTATCGACAGCAGTACCATTGACCCGCAAACCATTCAGGAGGTTGCTGCAGCAGCGCAGGCCAGACAAATTCGTGTCTGTGATGCGCCAGTCTCTGGCGGGACTTTGGGCGCCAAAGACGGAACTTTGACCTTTATGGTGGGTGCAGACGATGCCACCTTTGAGGCCGTAAAACCGGTCCTCAACTGTATGGGCAAAAATCTGGTGCATTGTGGCGCTGTAGGAACAGGACAGGTCGCAAAAATCTGCAATAACCTGATTCTGGGTATTTCCATGACCGCCGTTGCAGAAGGCATGGCACTTGGAGCCAAACTGGGAATTGATCCGCAAGCACTAGCCGGGGTAATCAATAGTTCCACCGGACGTTGCTGGAGTTCTGAAATCTATAATCCTTGGCCGGATATCTGTGCCAATGCACCGTCATCACGGGGTTATACCGATGGTTTTGCAGCACAGCTGATGCTTAAAGATTTGGGCCTGGCTGTCGATGCAGCGCAACAGGTGGACCAACCGGTGGTTCTGGGTAGCATGGTGCAGAAACTCTATCAACAACTGTGTCAGGAAGGCGATGCTCATCTGGACTTCTCCAGTATTATGCATCAATACACCACGCCAAATGCTTAATACTTAAAATATCCAGATGGAGCAAGGATTCGCTTCATCAACAATACCTTGTCAGTAATAACGATAAATTCAGGCTGAGGTTTAACATGTTAGATTATCAAAAAACAATTGAAAATTTTGATTTAGATGCAGTGGCAAAGCAGTATCTGTCCGGTTCGATGCAGGCGCTGAACGCCTGTTATGAATGTTGCGACCGCCATGCTGACTCCGATGCAATTGCTTTACACTGGTACGGTAAAGATGGCCGCAAAGAACAGTATAGTTTTCGCGAACTCAAGAAATATTCCAGCCAGTTTGCCAACTTTTTAAAATCTCAAGGCATTGGCAAAGGCGACCGCGTTTCCGGATTATTACCGCGGACTCCAGAGCTGATCATTACCATTTTAGCGACCTGGCGGATTGGTGCAGTGTATCAACCTTTATTTACTGCCTTTGGTCCCAAAGCCATTGAACATCGCATTCAGCTGGCGCAAAGCAAGCTGGTAGTGACTGATCTGGCGAATCGGGAGAAACTATCCGATCTTAGCGCTTGTCCCACGATCGTCACTGTACATGTCGAAACCGAGGCAGAGCGTTATCCACAAGACCTCAGTTTTTGGACGGTGTTAAACCGCCAGGCTGAAGGTTGTGAACTGGAAATGCTCAGTATCGATGAGCCATTTTTATTGATGTTTACCTCTGGAACCACTGGACCGGCCAAGCCCTTAAAAGTTCCACTTAAAGCCCTGATTGCTTTTGCCGGCTATATGCACAATGCCATCGGTCTAACCGAAAATGATGCTTTCTGGAATATTGCTGATCCGGGCTGGGCTTATGGCTTGTACTATGGGATTACCGGCCCGTTATTGCTCGGACACTCGACCCTGTTTTATGAGGGTGGTTTCAATGCCGAAAGTGTCTGCGACATTGTCAAGCAATATGGCATTACCAATCTGGCCGGTGCGCCGACCGCTTACCGCATGATGATGGCAGCAGATGCTGAACAGATGGCACAGCTACGGGGCAAGTTGCGCGTGGTCAGCAGTGCTGGAGAACCTTTAAACCCGGAAGTGATCCGCTGGTTTAAAGAGGTGCTGGATGTGCCAATTTATGACCATTATGGCCAGACTGAAGTCGGGATGGTGGTGTGTAATCATCATGCGCTGCAACATCCGGTCCGTTCAGGTTCGGCAGGCTTTGCCAGCCCGGGTTACCGGATTGCAGTCGTCGATGAACAAGGTCATGAATTAACGGCTGACGTTCCGGGCGTCCTGGCAGTGGATATCAGTCAATCACCCATGATGTGGTTCTCGGGTTATGAAGAAAGCCGTAAATCGCCCTTTGTTGGACATTACTATTTAACCGGTGATACCGCGGAAATTCATGCTGATGGCAGTATGAGCTTTGTTGGACGTAGTGATGATGTCATTACCACCTCAGGCTATCGCGTGGGGCCATTTGATGTGGAAAGTGCCTTGCTGGAACATGATGCGGTAATCGAAGCAGCAGTCATTGGCGTGCCTGATCCTGAACGTACCGAAGTGATTAAAGCCTTTGTGATTCTGGCGAATAACTTTGCAGCTTCATCTCATCTGGAAGAAGAACTAGGCCAGTTTGTGAAAAAGCGTTTGTCTGCGCATGCCTATCCGCGCCTGATTGAATTCGTCACAGAATTGCCAAAAACCCCGAGTGGCAAGATTCAGCGTTTCTTACTGCGTAATCAGGAAATCAACAAGCAGCAGGTAAAGACCGCATAACTAGCCAAAGCCAGCAGATTGAATAAAAATATTAAATAAAGAGATTGAAGGAAGCATCCATGCAATTTACGGAAGAGCAACAACTGATTCAGGATATGGCCAAAAGCTTCGCTCAGGAACAGATTAAACCTTTTGCCGGCGAGTGGGATCAAAAAGGCATATTTCCTAAACAGACCTTGTCTCAAATGGGTGAGCTAGGTTTTTTAGGCATGCTGATTCCAGAAGAGTGGGGCGGTTCAGGTACAGGCACGCTGGCTTATGTACTGGCCCTCGAAGAAGTGGCAGCGGCAGATGGTGCAACGTCCGCCATCATGAGCGTACACAACTCGGTGGGTTGTGTGCCGATTCTCAAGTTTGGAACGGAACAGCAAAAGCAGCAGTTTCTAAAACCTTTGGCTCAAGGGCAAATGATTGGTGCCTTCGCCCTGACCGAACCGCATACCGGATCGGATGCTGCAGCGATTAAAACCCGGGCCGTGAAAGATGGCGATCACTACATTATCAATGGCGCCAAACAGTTTATTACCTCGGGTCATAATGCCGGGATGATTATTGTCTTTGCCGTGACCGATCCAACTGCGGGAAAAAAAGGCATGAGTGCATTTTTAGTGCCGCGCGACACGCCCGGTTATGAAGTGATTCGGGTCGAAGAAAAACTCGGTCTGCATGCTTCGGATACCTGTCAGATTGCTTTAACCGATGTCCGCGTTCATGAAAGTTTAAGACTCGGTGCAGAAGGTGAAGGCTTAAAAATTGCCTTGGCCAATCTGGAAGGTGGACGGATCGGCATTGCCGCACAAGCAGTGGGTCTGGCCCGCGCTGCATTGGAAGAAGCGACTGTTTATGCACATGATCGCGTGGCCTTTGGCAAACCGATTTTTGAACAGCAGGCGATTTCGTTCAGGCTGGCCAGCATGGCCACCGAAATTGAAGCGGCGCGACAACTGGTCCATTTTGCTGCACGTAAAAAGGAAGCAGGTGAAAGCTGTTTAACCGAAGCCTCTATGGCCAAACTCTTTGCTTCGGAAATGGCAGAACGTGTCTGTTCCAAAGCGCTGCAGATTTTTGGCGGTTACGGTTATCTGAAAGACTTTCCGATTGAACGCATTTATCGCGATGCGCGTATTTGTCAGATTTATGAAGGCACCAGCGATATTCAGCGTCTGGTAATTGCACGTAGTTTATAATTTTAAAGGGATTTTTATCATGCAATGGCAAACTATTTTACTCGAACAGCGTAACGGGGTCGGGCTGATTACTTTAAATCGTCCACAAGCCTTAAATGCCTTGAATAATCAATTGATCGTTGAAGTGAATCAGGCGCTGGATCAGCTGGAAAAAGACCCGCAGATTGGCTGTATTGTCATCACTGGTTCGGAAAAAGCCTTTGCTGCAGGTGCAGATATCAAAGAAATGGCAGATTTAAACTTTCCGCAAATTTATCTGGATGATTTTTTCAGTCTGGCCGACCGGATTGCCCAGCGCCGTAAGCCCTTAATTGCTGCGGTGAGTGGCTATGCCTTGGGCGGTGGTTGTGAATTGGCCTTAATGTGCGATTTTATTTACTGCGCTGATAATGCAAAATTTGGTTTGCCTGAAGTCACTTTAGGGGTATTGCCCGGCATTGGCGGAACGCAACGTTTAACCTTGGCGATTGGTAAAGCCAAAGCCATGGAAATGTGTCTGACTGCACGTCACATGGGCGCGCAAGAAGCCGAGCAAAGTGGGTTAGTGGCACGTGTCTTTGCCAAAGAAGAGTTACTAGAACAAACTCTGCAAGCTGCCGAAAAAATTGCTGAAAAGTCGCTTACGGCCGTGATGATGATTAAAGAATCAATTAATCGGGCTTTTGAAGTCAGTCTGGCCGAAGGTCTACGCTTTGAACGACGGATATTCCATTCCATTTTTGCCGGTGCTGATCAAAAGGAAGGCATGCAGGCTTTTGTCGAAAAACGCCCAGCCAAATTCACCCATCAATAAAACAAAAATAGGAAAATAAAATGAGTGATGAAAATAATTTAGCGATTCGGGTACAAGGACGTTTAGGCATTATCAGCCTGGACCGCACCAGTCATTTAAATGCCTTAACCCTGCGGATGATTCAAGGGATTCAGTCACAACTAGATCAGTGGCGCCATGATCCAGCGGTGCAAGCGATTCTGATCAATTCTAACAGTCCCAAGGCATTCTGTGCCGGAGGAGACATCCGTTATCTGTATGACAGCTATCAGGCAGGCAATACCCAATATCAGGATTTTTTTGCCACTGAATATAGCATGCTGAGCACACTGCGCAATTTTCCAAAGGCTGTCATCGTGATGATGGATGGTTATGTTCTGGGCGGTGGCTTTGGTCTGGCTCAAGCCTGTCATATTAAAGTGAGCAGTGAAAAATCACGCTTTGCCATGCCAGAAACCGCGATTGGATTTTTCCCGGATGTGGGAGCCACCCACTTTCTCTCCCGACTGGATGATGTAGGCATTTATATGGCGTTGACAGGGGAGCAGATCAGCAGCAGTGATGCGCTCTATCTGGATCTGGTCGATTATCATGTACCGAGTGAAAATTTTGCTGAACTGGAAACCGCATTGATTGCTGCACCGGTATTAAATCAGATTGAAATCCAAAAAATCATCAGTGCGTACATTACCCATCCGGTAGAAAGCGAGTTGCAAAAACGTGCAGATCTGATTAGTCAGCATTTTGGCCATCCAAACCTCGATGAGATCGAACAGAGTTTGGCACATGCAAGTAGCGCCACCGATCAGGAGTGGGCCAATAAAATGCTGGTCATCTTGCAGCAACGTCCAGTCATGGCCAAGCAAACGAGTCTGAAGTTACAGCAGGCCGGACAAAACTTATCGCTGGAAAAATGTATGCAACTGGAGCGAGATCTACAGGATGTCTGGTTGGAGCAAGGCGACTTTATTGAAGGTGTACGTGCACTGATTATTGATAAAGATAAAAATCCACAATGGCAAACCGATAATTCGAAATTTGAAAAAACGCTGGAAAAACTCTGGCCGGTTTGGACTCAACAGCGCGTAGAAAATACATATTAAAGATTCAGATTAAAAACCCTCTCATACGCAGTAATGAGAGGGTTTTTCGCCGAGCTTTCAACATAGGATTTTACCCTAACTTCCTATTATTAATGGGATTTTTTCCTTTTCTTACCACCGCCATCTTGCTTGTTGACAGTAGACCAGGCAATACGTTCGGCTTCCTCCTCAGAATGACCGCGTTCTTTTTCGCTTTCTTCAATATGTTCGGCCTGCCGTTTTTGTTTATCGGTATAGGCTGATTTGTCACCTCTAGGCATATTGCTGTCCTCATCAAGGTTGGCTGAAATTACTATAACAATGACCTGTTTCTATGGCGGTAAATATCTGTCATGTATTTGTTGAAATTATTTTATAAAACCAGCATCTTTTAAGTGATAGAAAACCTGAAGAATAAATGAATGAAGATAACGGTTCTCACTGACTGTTATCTTCAAATTCTAATTAACCGTTAATGATACTGCCTCCATTAACATGAATGACTTGACCGGAAATATAACTGGCTTCTTCACTCGCTAGAAATAAATACGCTGGTGCGACTTCACTAGGCTGGCCCATCCGACCCATGGGTGTCTGTTTACCGAACTCTTTGAGCTGTTCTTCATCAAAACTGCTTGGAATGAGGGGAGTCCAGATGGGGCCGGGTGCTACGCCATTGACCCGGATCCCGGTTTTATTTTTTAACAAACTGGTGGAAAGACTGCGGGTAAATGTGGTGATGGCACCTTTAGTACTTGAGTAATCAATCAGTTCATCATGTCCATGATAACTGGTAATACTGGTGGTATTAATAATGCTGTCACCTTCTTGCATGTGCGGAATCACAGCCTGAGTCAAGTGAAACATCGACAAAATATTCACATTAAAGGTCTTAAAAAGTTGCTCAGGAGAAATATCGCTAATACTTTTCTGCGGATATTGAACCCCGGCATTATTGACCAGAATATTAATGGTTTTAAATTCCTGAAGCGTCTGCTCAACCATTTTCTTGATTTCATCTTGATCTTGTAAATCACACTTGATCAGTAAACAACGCCGTCCTGCATCCTCTACCATCTTTCTGGTATCTTGAGCATCCTGATCTTCATCCAGATAACAAATCACAATATCAGCACCTTCACGGGCAAACAAGACCGAGACTGACCGACCTATACCGCTATCGCCACCTGTGATCAGGGCGATTTTACTTTTAAGTTTATCGCTACCTTTATAATTCGGTTTGATGACTTCCGGTGCAGGATCCATTTTGGTTTGCACACCAGGTTGATGATCTTGAGTTTCAGTTGAAGCAGGGGTTTCAGGATAGTTATTCATGTTTTCCTTTTCTCTGTACAAAGTTTAGAAATATCTTAGAGGCTTTCTAGCTTTATGCATTCGGTCTCAACATTTAATAACAGAATGCATTATACCGCCTATGGTTTACAGCATTCTATCTCTCACATTTTGAGCAACCATTTCTATCAGAGTTTTTATGTCCTTTTAGGATATGGCTCTAGATTTAATTAAGCATCTAAAATTATTGAATAAATTAATAATTATGATATTCATCAAAATTTATCTGATTAATAAATAGCAGAAAAATGCTTTAGATAAGGATAGGCCTTTACCAAGTTTGGCAGGGTCAATAAATATATTAGCAAGAAGATACACCAGTAAAATTACATGAAGGTGTTGAAGCAGCCAAACTAACATGATCACACTAAATGTAATAGCTGACGTAATAGTGCATGAGAAATTTCATTTGAAAAAAAGGAAATATGAGATTCACCTCATTAAGATTTTGAGGCATATCTCTATAAAGAAATGAGCTGTTGAGATTAAAAAGTAATGAAGCTGAAAATTTCAAAATTAACTTTTATGAACAGTAGAAGATAGATGAACTTAAAGTATCATGTACTCAACTTAACATAATATACATTATACGAAATCAGTCTGTAAGCCCAAAATAGAAATGTCCGGTTTCTCCAAAGTAAAAATGTCCGCTTTTAGAATATGCACTTTTGCGATTATTGAAGCGGACGGTTTGATATGTTGGTGTCTATGTCGGATAAAGAACTTAA
>NZ_VPEC01000013.1:0-81882 GCF_013417355.1 Acinetobacter sp. YH12255 | reverse complement strand
GAAATTCATGCACGTGTAGCAGTCCTCAACAGATTTACGGAATTAGGTCGACCACTTACCCAAGTTACGCCTTAAATTTGGCTCAATTAGGGGCGCTTTGCATTTCAAATCTTTGTGCAACAAAGCCTGCGTATGCTATAGGTAATATTAATGTAGCTGTAAATATATGGCCTGAAATTTTAAAATACTTAAATGAAAAAGGCTTATACTCTCGAAGTTACATTTCTCATATATTATTAGCTTTAAATTTAACTATTCCTTTTCTTTGTATATATCTTGCAGGATTGAAATTTAACTATAATCAAAAAAATTATCTTTATTTACTTTTAATTTGCACTATATATCCCACTCTTTTCTTTTACTCTTTAGATATTTTTCGTGATGTATTTATGACATTTTCATTCTTAATCGGCTGCTTAGCTGTTAAGAACTCATTAAGTAATTCTAATTTTTTTTCTTTTTTGTTTTTTTATATCTTGGCTATTCTAATTGGAATATTTTTGTTAAAATTAAGACCTTATTTAGGTTATGCATTTTTATTAGCGCTCTTTTTATGGAAAGTTAAATTTACTAAAAAGCGTGTTATCCTCTTTAGTTTCCTATACTTTATTTCTTTGTTTTTGGCAAATTATATAGGTTTTTTTAATATACTTACTGAATATCGTTCTGGTTTTGAGGAAGGAAGTGGAGGGTCTACATTAGGTTTAAATTTTTCTAATCCTATGCTTTTTATCCCAAACTTGATGTTGAGTACTTTAGGACAGCTCTTTGGTCTATATGTAACTAATCCTTTTGCAGTTATTTTACTCTTAGTTGAAACGGTTCCTTTCTTTGCTATGTTGGTTTATCTAGTTAAAAATATAAAATTAGCCGACAGCTTTGTTCGTTTTTTAATTATATTTTTTGTATTATATGCAAGTGTATGGTTAATTGGGAATGATAATTTGGGGACAGCAGTACGTTTGCGAATGTATAATTATCTAGTTGTTTATATATGCTTTTTTTATATATTGAAAGTTAAAGAAAACATTAAGTATCAGGTAGTGAATAAATGAAAGTAATTATGGTGGGAACTGTAGCTTCTAGCTTTTATGGCTTTCGTGCAGACTTAATTTGTACACTCTTGAAAAAAGGTCATCAAGTCTATGCATTTACGTCTGAATATACGGCAGAAGATCTGATAAAAATAGAAAAGTTGGGTGCTACACCAATTACATATACGCTCAACCGTGGTGGACTAAACCCACTCGCAGATATAGTTGCAACATATCGGCTCTCAAAAAAAATTAAAGAAATTAATCCTGATTTAGTATTCTCTTATTTTTCTAAGCCCGTCATTTTTGGTACTTTGGCAGCCAAATTAGCTCAAGTACCACGTGTGATAGGTATGCTCGAAGGTTTAGGCTATACATTTACAGAGCAGCCAGAAGGCTTAAGTAAAAAAACTCAGCTCATAAAAAAGATACAGGTTTTTTTATATAAAATAGCATTACCACAACTTGATCAGCTTATTTTTTTAAATCCTGATGACCCAAAAGACTTATTACAGCAACATGCTATTAAAGTGAAAAAGGTAGAAGTTTTAGGTGGAATAGGTTTAAATTTAGACAATTATAAATATTCTGAAAATTTTAACTCAGATATATCTTTTATTTTTGTTGCACGTTTATTAGCTGAGAAAGGAATTCATGATTATATAAGAGCCGCTAAAATTGTAAAAGAAAACTATCCTAATACTAAGTTTACTGTATTAGGTGCAATTGATAAATCAGCTTTAGGTAGCCTTAAAGAGGAAGAGTTAAAAGATTTAATACAAACTAATGTTATTGAATATCCTGGATATGTTAATAATGTAGCTGATTGGATTAAAAAAGCAAGTGTATTTGTTCTACCTTCTTACTATAGAGAAGGTGTGCCAAGAAGTACGCAAGAAGCAATGGCAATTGGCCGTGCAATTATCACTACTGATGTTCCCGGTTGTAGGGAAACAGTAGAAGATGGAGTAAATGGTTTTTTAGTGCCAAAATGGAATCCTGAAGCTTTGGCAGAAAAAATGATTTATTTCATTGAACACCCAGAACAAACTCAAGTAATGGGTGCTGAAAGCTATAAAATTGCCGTTGAAAAGTTTGATGCAGAAAAAGTAAATCAACGTTTAGTGAATATTTTAGGTCTATAAATGCTAAAACGCCTTCTCGATATTATCATCGCCTCCGTTGCCCTGATCCTGCTTTCACCACTTTATGCCTTTGTGGCTTACAAAGTGAAAAAAAACCTGGGATCTCCCGTCTTATTTCGCCAGGTACGTCCCGGTTTACATGGTAAGCCTTTTGAAATGATTAAGTTTCGTACCATGACGGATGAGCGTGACCCAGAAGGTAATTTGTTGCCAAATGAACAGCGGCTACCAAGGTTCGGGAAAATGTTACGTGCAACGAGTCTAGACGAAATGCCTGAACTTTGGAATGTGATCAAAGGTGATATGAGTATCGTTGGCCCACGTCCACTTCTTATGGATTACCTACCTTTATATAATGAAGAACAAGCCAAACGTCATCATGTACGTCCGGGTATGACAGGGTATGCACAGGTGAATGGGCGAAACTCAATTAGCTGGGAAGAAAAATTTAAACTAGATACCTGGTATGTAGAAAATCAGTCAATTTGGCTTGATTTTAAAATCATGTTTCAAACAGTGAAAAAAGTATTAGTCAAAGAAGGCATTAACCAGTCTGAAGAAGTAACGATGACGCGCTTCATGGGTAATAAAAAAGATGAGCAGTAATTTAAAACATCTATATGCGATCTATGGTGCAAGTGGTTTTGGTCGTGGAGTCATGCCAATTGCACGTGAACAATTGATTGCTGAAAATGTTAGAAATTACGAGCTTGTATTTATTGACGATGGTGAAGTACGAGATCAAATTAACGGTCATCAAGTTTATAGCTTTGAAGCTTTTCTTGAGTTAAAAGCTGCTGATAAATATGTGGCGATTGCAATTGCTAATAGTGATATTAGAGAGAAACTTACTCAAAAAATTGATTTATATAACTTAAAGCATTGGTCAGTAAGTGCATCTACGACTGTTTGTATGGATGAAGTACAAATAGGTGAAGGTGCTATTTTATGTAATTATGTACATTTTACTTCTAATATCAAGGTTGGTAAGTTTTTCCATGCGAATTACTTTGGTTATGTAGCCCATGATTGCATCATTGGAGATTACGTTACTTTTGCTCCCGGCGTGAAATGTAATGGCAATATCCATATTGAAGACCATGCCTATATTGGTACAGGTGCCGTGATCAAACAGGGGACACCCGACAAACCTTTAGTGATTGGTAAAGGTGCGGTAGTCGGTATGGGCGCAGTCGTCACCAAAAGTGTACCACCGGGCGTAACGGTGATTGGCAATCCGGCACGGATTTTAGAGAAAAAATAAGTTTTTAAATTTTAAAAAATTCAGGAAACATCATGTTAAACACTGCATTTGAACCATGGCCAAGTTTTACTCAGGAAGAAGCGAATGCGGTTTCCCAGGTTCTATTGTCGAATAAAGTCAACTACTGGACCGGGCAGGAATGTCGCGAATTTGAAAAAGAGTTTGCCCGCTTTGCAGGGACTCAATATGCAGTGGCACTGGCCAATGGTACAGTTGCACTGGATGTGGCCTTAAAAGCCCTGAATATTGGTGCAGGTGATGACGTGATTGTTACCTCACGGACCTTTTTGGCATCTGCCAGCTCGATTGTGACTGCCGGGGCCAATCCGGTTTTTGCAGATGTTGAACTGGACTCCCAAAATATCTCCCGTCGGACCATTGAAGCGGTGATCACACCCAATACCAAAGCCATCATTTGTGTGCATCTGGCAGGTTGGATGTGTGATATGGACCCGATCATGCAATTGGCTGCCGATAAAGGCCTGTATGTGATTGAAGATTGTGCACAGGCGCATGGCGCGAAATATAAAGGTAAATCTGCCGGTTCAATTGGTCATATCGCGGCCTGGTCTTTCTGTCAGGACAAGATCATGACCACAGGCGGTGAAGGTGGTATGGTCACCACCAATGATGAAGAGCTGTGGAAAAAAATGTGGTCCTATAAAGACCATGGCAAGAATTTTGACAGTATTTATAACAAGCAGCATCCGCCGGGTTTCCGCTGGTTACATGATTCCTTTGGCACCAACTGGCGCATGATGGAAATGCAGGCTGTGATCGGCCGTATTCAGCTGAAAAAAATGCCGGAATGGACTGCAAAACGCCTTGCCAATATGGAAAAGATTTATGCGGCATTTGCAGACAGTCCATATTTTATCGTCCATCGTCCATCCGATGATTATGTGCATGCTGCCTATAAATGTTATGTGCAGGTCAATATCGAGGCTTTGCCTGAAGGCTGGTCACGTGACCGGATCATGCAGGAAATTAATGTGCTCAATGTGCCTTGTTTCAGTGGCTCCTGTTCAGAAGTTTATCTCGAGCATGCTTTTGATGATACGCCCTGGCGTCCAGCACAGCGTTTGCCAAATGCGCAAAAACTCGGTGAAACCAGTCTGATGTTTTTAGTTCATCCTACTTTAAGTGATGAAAGTATTAACAAAACAGTCACCGCAATTCAACAAGTTATTAATAGAATAGTTGCTTAAACTTTTAGAATATAAGTGCACCGTGTTCGGTGCATTTAACTGATATAGAATATGTTTTTAAGTTACTCATCGTATTGTGACTTATTAAAAATTTATTAGAATTGAGACAACGCATCCAGTGAAATCGATCATTACGCCTTTCGTAGAATCCCCACGAGCCGCCAAACTTGCCTTTTTAATTTTTCTGGATTTCTGTGCTTTTCCCGTCTTGATCTGGCTGTGTTATGCCATTCGCCGATTCGATTTAGGCGCAGAAGTGGTACCGAATCTGGCTTTTGGTGCGCTTTGGGTCAGTTTAATTGCAGTCGTATCCCTATTCGTATGTGGGGTTTATCGCTTTATTGTCCGTACGTATAATGAAGTGTTTATGATTAAAATGGGGCTGGCGACGGCTCTGACTGTCGCTGGTCTTTATGCGCTGGCTTATTTCACGCCGGCATTTATTCCGACCTCTATTCCGCTGATGTTCGGCTTTATGATGTTTGCCTGGATCTGGTTTAGCCGGGGCATCATCCGTTTTATTATCCGTTCCTATTTGCAGGCCGACGTACAGAAAAAACGTATTGCGATTTATGGCGCGGGTCATGCAGGCCAACAGGTCGCTGCTGCACTGTATCGTTCCAATGAGCATTTGCCGGTCATGTTTATTGACGATAAACGCTCGTTAAGCGGACAGCAGCTGGGCCGACTCAAAGTCTATGATGCCCAGACTGCCTTAAAACTCATGCGCAAGCAAAAAATTGATGAAATCCTGATTGCGTTGCCTTCGGTAGGGCGGGTGCGTAAAAGTGAAATCATCAAGTTTTTAGAACCGGCGCATTTAAAAATTACCGAAATTCCAGGACTGACCAAACTGGTCGATGGTGAAATTCGCGTATCGGATATTCAGGAAGTCGATATTATTGACTTGCTCGGGCGTGACCCTGTGCCGCCAGTACCTGAACTGTTGGCTAAAAATATTCAAAACAAAATGGTCTTGGTCACAGGTGCCGGTGGTTCAATTGGTTCCGAACTATGCCGACAGATTATTAAAAACCAGCCGCAGAAACTGGTGATTTATGAGCTGACCGAATTTGCCCTGTACAGCATTGATAAAGAACTGCGTCTGGCGTCCAATGTCGAAATTATTCCGATTCTGGGTACGGTCTTGGATCAGGCCAAACTGGAACGGATTATTGAACAATATGCGGTGCAGACGGTCTATCATGCGGCGGCGTATAAGCATGTACCATTGGTAGAATGTAACCCGATTGCTGGCCTGAAAAATAATGCAATTGGTACCGCTTTTAGTTTGAATGCTGCCGTTAAAAATGGCGTTGAAACCTTTGTACTGATTTCAACCGATAAAGCCGTACGTCCGACCAATGTCATGGGGGCATCAAAACGTATGGCCGAGCTGTACTGTCAGGCCATGGCGGAAGCACAGGACCAGACCCAGATCAGTATTGTACGTTTTGGTAACGTGCTTGGTTCATCGGGGTCTGTAGTGCCTCTATTTAAACAGCAGATTGCCAAGGGCGGCCCGATTACTGTGACCCATCCGGATGTGACCCGTTTCTTTATGACCATTCCCGAAGCCTCACAGCTGGTGATTCAGGCCGGTGCCTTGGGTCATGGTGGTGATGTGTTCCTGCTGGATATGGGCGAGCCGGTACGAATTCAGGATCTGGCCCGTCAAATGATTGCCCTTAGCGGACTCAAAGTCAGAGATAATAAAGACCCGAATGGTGATATTGATATTCAATATACTGGGCTACGTCCAGGCGAAAAACTTTATGAAGAACTACTGATTGACGAAGAAAATACAGAAATTACCGCGCATACGCGTATTCTACGATCTGTCGAAAAACATTATCCATTGGCAGAAATTCTGGCAGTATTTAACCGCATACATGAACTTAGCGCGACTCAGTCCGATATTGAATGGGCACTGGCACAACTGGAACATTATGTGGATGGTTATGTACGCGGTAACGAAATTAAAGTGAACTAGGTTTTTATAGATATGATTAAGAAAGCAATTCTCCCTGTGGCCGGTTTAGGTACGCGTTTTTTACCTGCCAGCAAATCCATTCCCAAAGAGATGGTGACTGTTGTGGATCGCCCTGCGATTGAATATGTGGTCCGTGAAGCAGTTGCTGCCGGAATTGAGCAGATTATTCTGGTCACCCATTCTTCCAAGGCATCGATTGAAAACTATTTTGACCGTAACTTTGAGCTTGAAACCACCCTTGAGCAAAAAAACAAAACCGACCTGCTGAAAGAAATTACTGAAATTCTGCCTGCGGGCGTGAGTGTGATTAGTGTCCGTCAGCCGCAACCTTTAGGTTTGGGTCATGCGGTACTGTGTGCCAAAGCCGTGATTGGCGATGATGATTTTGCGGTCTTGTTGCCGGATGTGCTGGTCAAGGATCAGGATCCGGAAAATGATCTGGCACGCATGATTCAGCGTTATGCTCAGTCTCAGGCGTCACAAATCATGGTAGAAGCGGTGCCTGAACATCTGGTCGACCAGTATGGCATCGTGGATGTTGCTGCATCGCCTGAGGAAGGGGAAAGTATCGTCATGCAAGGGATTGTTGAGAAACCGGCGGTCGGAACGGCACCTTCGAATTTGTCTGTGGTCGGACGTTATATTCTACCAGCCAAAATCATGCAGCTTTTGGAACAGACACCACGAGGGGCAGGCAATGAAATCCAGCTGACCGATGCGATTGCCATGCTGCAGCAGACAGAAGCTGTAGAAGCCTACCGCATGAAAGGCCAGACCTTTGACTGTGGCAGTAAGTTGGGTTATCTAAAAGCTGTTTTACATTATGGCGTCGATCATCCTAAACTCGGTAGCGAGTTTAAAGCATTGATTCAGGAACTGGTTTTGTAAGAAAAAATAATAAAAAGGAATATTATGAAAGTCGCAGTATTGGGAAAAACCTTATTTTCCGGAGTCATTTCAGCTCTTTTATCTGAATGTGGTCATCAGGTGGTCTGGTGTAATAGCTTCAATGTAGATGAGTCAGCTCGGCCGTATTTCCAGGATGAATCTCTTCAGCTATTACTGCAAAAACAGGAAAAATCTGGCTTTTTAAACTGTTGCGATTTTCAGCATCTGGATTTTAATCAGGATGTGTTTTTCTTTAGTTTTAATGCGACTGAAGAACAGCAGGCGTTTCAGATGCTGGACACCATCCGGCATGCCTGTTTTGCCCATCCCAAACTGATGATTAATGCTTCGACCTTTGGCTTGCATGGTACCCAGCGCTTTCAGCAGTTGCTGCCGAATGATGACTGGATTTATCTGCCAGATATTATTCAGGAAGGCAATGCACTGCGTAGCTTTACTCAGGCCACCCAGCTGATTGTGGGTTGTGATCATGTAGATATACAGCCTAAAATCA
Source organism: Acinetobacter sp. YH12255 (assembly GCF_013417355.1). NCBI lineage: Bacteria > Pseudomonadati > Pseudomonadota > Gammaproteobacteria > Moraxellales > Moraxellaceae > Acinetobacter > Acinetobacter sp. YH12255. The sequence goes on along the minus strand of NZ_VPEC01000013.1, from coordinate 73,836 downwards.
AAGAACTCTTACGTCCCCTTTTTCCACGCGCGCAACAGTATCTATTTATGCCGGTTCTGGATGCCGAATTTACCAAGCTAAGTATTTCCGGCATGCTGGCCACCCGGATCAGTTATATGAATGATCTGGCCAGCGTGGCAGAAAAACTCGGGATCGATATTGAACAGGTGCGCCAAGGCATGGCGGCGGATAACCGGATTGGTTCCGCCTATTTGTTTCCGGGCGTCGGTTTTGGTGGAGAGAACTTCTCGCATGATATCCGCACCTTAACGCATGCAGTAGCAGATTCAGGGGTAAAAAACCAGTTGCTGGAACAGGTCTGGGAGATTAACGAACAACAAAAAGAATTACTGTTCCGCAAACTATGGAATTATTTCCGTGGCGATTTACAGGGAAAAGTGGTGGCGATTTGGGGCGCAGCCTTTAAGGAAAATACACCGAGTATTCAGCAGTCTCCGGTACATGCCATGCTGACCGCTTTGTGGGCGCAAGGCGTGACGGTCAAACTACATGATCCGCAAGCAATTGCGAATATTGAAAAGGTCTATGGGCCACGGGAAGACCTGATCCTGTGTAAAGACCAGTATCAGGCCGTGGAAGGGGCGCATGCCTTGTGTCTGATGACGGCATGGAAACAGTATGGTAGTCCAGATTATCCACACCTCATTAAACTGATGCAGCATCCCCTGATTTTGGATGGGCGTAATCTGTATGATCCGGCCTATATCAAGGCGCGTGGTTTTAATTATATTGGGGTGGGACGTTAATGTTAAGTCAGCTTAAACCAGATCTAAATACTGAAACTGTGTGTCAAAAACTCGCCTCGAGCAAAGAACAACTTGATGCGGTGCATCTACGAGAACTGTTTGCCGCAGACCCCCAGCGTTTTAACAAATATTCAATTCAGTTTGAACAGCTGGTCTTCGATTATAGTAAACACAGAATTGATAACACGGTGATGGAGGACCTGATTGAATGGGCAGATGCACAAAACTTAAGATCCTGGATCGGGTCTTTATTTTCAAATCAGGACATTAATTATACCGAGCAACGTGCTGCCATGCATTGGGCATTACGCTTGCCAGTCCAGGATCAGCAGCATGCGGATCTGGCCGCTGATGTGCATGCTCAACTTGAGCGCATGTATGCCTTGGTCGAGCAAATTCATGCCGGGCAGCGTCGTGGTGCCACCGGGGAAGTGATTCAGGATGTGGTCAATATTGGCGTGGGCGGATCAGATCTTGGCCCTCTAATGGTCACCCATGCCTTATCGGATTTTAAATACCAGTCTGCCCAGCCACTCAATGTGCATTTCGTCTCGACCATGGATGGCAGTCAGCTGTCCGAGTTGTTGCATCAACTGCGTCCGGAAACCACGCTATTTATTATTTCGTCCAAATCATTTGGCACGATTGATACTCTGACCAATGCCCAGACAGTACGCTTGTGGTTAGAAAAGGTCTTGGGTCAGCATCCCTATATTCTGAAGCATCATTTTATTGGAGTTTCTACCAAGCCGGAGAAAATGACGGCCTGGGGAATTGCTCCGGAAAACCAGCTACTGTTGTGGGATTGGGTCGGAGGACGTTATTCGCTTTGGTCCTGTATCGGATTGCCAATTGCCTTGAGTATCGGAATTGAAGGTTTTAAGCAGCTGCTGGCTGGTGCTTATGCGGTCGATCAGCATTTTCAGTATCAGCCTTTTGAGCGCAATATTCCGGTGTTGATGGGGCTCTTGGGTGCATGGAATAACAATTTCCTGGATATTCAGACCCATGCCATCCTGCCTTATGATGGACGACTGAAATACTTTGCTTCTTATTTGCAACAGCTGGAAATGGAATCTAACGGTAAGTCGATTCAACGTGATGGTGAAAAAGTTCAGCTGGATACCTGTCCGATTATTTGGGGCGAAGTGGGACCGAATGCTCAACATGCTTTTTATCAGCTCCTCCATCAAGGTACGCAGTCAGTGAGTTGTGACTTTATTGCGCCGGTCAAGCGCTATAACAGTCAGCAATATACCTATGCCGATAGTGCTGAGGCATTAATCGAGCAGCATCATTTGGCATTGTCGAATTGTCTGGCGCAATCGCGTTTACTGGCTTTTGGTAATGAAGCGCTGGATCAAAACGAATTGGCGAGCTTGCCGGCTTATAAGCAGTATGAAGGCAATCAGCCGAGCAGTACCTTGTTACTACAAGAACTGAATCCCTATAGTCTGGGGATGCTGATTGCATTGTATGAGCATAAGGTGTTTGTTCAGTCGGTGCTGTGGAACATCAACCCATTTGATCAATGGGGCGTAGAAAAAGGCAAGGAAATTGCCAATCAGTTATTGCCGATCCTCAATGGCGAACAGAGCGATCTGGATAGTCTGGATGGTTCAACCCAAGGTTTAATTAACATTTTATTAGGGAAGCAGCATGGCTAAAATTCTGGTAACGGGCGGGGCAGGCTATATTGGTTCGCATACTTGTGTTGAGTTATTAAATGCCGGCCATGAGGTGGTGGTTTTAGATAATCTGTGCAATAGCGCTGCTGAGTCTTTGAATCGGGTGCAACAGTTGACCCAAAAAAGCCTGACATTGATACAAGGTGATATCCGTGATGCTCAATTATTAGATCAGGTATTTCAGCAACACTCGATTGAGGCCGTGATTCATTTTGCCGGTCTGAAAGCGGTCGGAGAAAGCCAGCAAATACCATTGGCTTATTTTGACAATAATATTGCCGGTTCAATCAGCCTGGTTCAGGCGATGCAGCGCGCACAGGTTTTTAGACTGGTGTTTAGTTCCTCAGCCACGGTCTATGGCGAAAATAATCCTTCACCTTTAAACGAAGAAATGCCTACCGGAATGCCGACCAATAACTATGGCTATACCAAACTGATTGTTGAGCAGCTCTTGGAAAAGTTGTCTGTGGCGGATGAACGTTGGTCGATTGCCTTATTACGTTATTTTAATCCGGTCGGCGCGCATAAAAGCGGGCAGATCGGTGAAGATCCACAAGGTATTCCGAATAATTTAATGCCTTATGTAACTCAGGTGGCAGTAGGGCGACGTGAAAAACTGTCGATCTTTGGTCATGATTATGACACTGTCGATGGCACGGGTGTACGGGATTATATACACGTAGTCGACTTGGCCAATGCACATTTATGTGCCCTCAATAATCGTTTAACTGCACAAGGGTGTCGGGCCTGGAATATTGGTACTGGCAATGGCATTTCAGTGCTACAAGTTAAAGATACTTTTGAACGGGTCAATGGTGTTGCAATTCCATTTGAATTAGCACCACGTCGTGAAGGTGATGTGGCGACCTGTTTTGCAGACAATACTCGTGCAGTCCAAGAGTTGGGCTGGCAACCTCAGTATGGTTTAGAGGATATGCTCGCTGATAGCTGGAACTGGCAGAAGCAGAATCCGAATGGTTATCGCTAAAATCTTTATAGCGATATAAATAAAAATGGGAGCTTTTGATGAACAGCTCCCATTTTTATTGTACTGTATGCGTGAAGATTAACTCTGAATCAGCTGAGTCAATTCATCGACATAGTCCTGCATTGGTCGTGGATTATGATCACGACGGCTTTCAATATTTAGACGCAATAGCGGTTCAGTATTCGATGCACGCACATTAAAACGCCATGCACCAAAATTAAGGCTGACCCCATCGGTCTGATCGATCTCCGGCTGCTGATCGGCATAATGATCGAAAAGTTTTTGGATGGTTGCTTGGGTATCGGCGACTTTAAAGTTGATTTCACCACTGCATGGGAACTTGGCGATCATCTCCTCCACCAGAGAAGATAAGGATTTTCCTGTTTCAGACAGTACTACTATCGCCAGTAACCATGGAATCATGCCGCTATCGCAATAGGCAAAGTCACGGAAATAATGATGGGCACTCATTTCCCCACCATAGGCCGCATTATGCTCACGCATCACATCTTTAATAAAGGCGTGACCTGATTTTGACTGAACCGTGATCCCTTGGTATTGCTCTACAATATCCAGTGTATTCCAGACCAGACGTGGATCATGTACAATTTTTTCGCCAGATTGCTTCAGCAAGAACGCTTGAGCCAGAAGGCCGACAATATAATAGCCTTCAATAAACTGGCCTTTTTCATCGAACAGGAAGCAGCGGTCAAAGTCACCATCCCAGGCAATGCCCATATCTGCGCCATGCTGAATGACCGCATCACGGGTGCTATCACGGTTTTCAGTTAAAATCGGGTTGGGAATCCCGTTCGGAAAATTGCCGTCAGCTTCATGATGAATCTTGATAAATTCAACCGGAATATTGAGTTGTTGAAATTTTTGTTCAATCGCATCGACCACATGGCCTGCTGCACCATTCCCGGCATTCATGACCAGTTTCATCGGACGGATTTTTACCGGATCAATATAGCTCATCAGATGATTTACAAATTCAGGCAGAATATTGTATTTCTCAGTACGGCCTTTATTGCTGACGTCAATAAATTCATCTGATTCTGCTAAAGCCTGAATCTCTTTAAGACCAGTATCGGCACTGATTGGACGGGCATTTTCACGTACCAGTTTCATGCCATTATAGTCCATCGGATTATGGCTGGCCGTGATTTCAATACCACCTTGCACATCCAGATGGAAGGCGCCAAAATAGACTTCTTCCGTGCCGGTCATGCCCAGATCCAGAACATTGACACCCGCATCATTTAAACCGTGAATGGTGGCCTGTTTTAAACCTTCACTGCTGAGCCGGATGTCACAGCCAATGACCACCGTTTTTGGCTGATAAATCTGTCCATAAGCACGGCCAATTTTATAGGCAATCTCTTCATTGAGCTCGGTGCCGAGTTTGCCGCGAATGTCATAGGCTTTGAAGCAAGTCAGTTTGGTCATTTATAGGCTCTCCATTCAGAAGAAAAAAGGCCGGTTCCCCAGCCCTGATTCAATTTTAATTATTCTACCGTAACCGATTTTGCCAGATTACGTGGCTGATCGACATCTGTACCACGCAGCACTGCCACATGATAAGACAGTAACTGCACCGGGATGCTATATACAATCGGTGCCAGCACTGCATTGATTGCCGGAATATGTACCACATGCTGACGCTCTTTGGCTTTAATGCCGCTGTTTTCATCGGCAAAGACAAACAGTTCGCCACCACGTGCCTGAACTTCTTCCATATTGGATTTCAGTTTATCCAGCATGTCATCTTGCGGTGCCAGAATCACCACCGGCATGTCATTGTCGACCAGTGCCAATGGGCCATGTTTCAACTCACCTGCAGCATAGCCTTCAGCATGAATATAGGAAATTTCTTTCAGCTTGAGTGCACCTTCCAGTGCGATCGGGAAGTGCGTACCACGGCCCAGGAACAGGCAATGCTGCTTTTCAACAAACAGCTCAGACAGACCTAAAATTTCATCATCATGACGTAAAGTGTCCAGCATCACTTTAGGCAAATGCCAGAGTTCTGTGCTGATCTTCGTCATCTGTTCTGTAGAAATGCTATTTTTGACCGAACCAATTTTTAATACCAACAGCATTAAAGCAGCAAGCTGGGTGGTAAAGGCTTTGGTAGACGCCACACCAATTTCAGGGCCTGCCAATGTCAACAGACTATGCTGGGTCTCACGTACCATCGATGATGTAGCGACATTACAGATAGTCATCGTAGTGATGTCTAGCCCTTTGGCCGCCGCACGTTTCTGTGTATCACGTAATGCAGCCAAGGTATCGGCAGTTTCACCGGATTGGGAAATACACACATAGAGTGTGTGATTCACAATGACTGGCGTACGATAACGGAATTCGCTGGCAATCTCGACCTGACACGGCAGATCAATCAGCTGTTCAAACCAGTATTTCGCAATCATGCCGGCATGATAGCTGGTACCACAGGCAATAATCTGGATTTGCTGGATTTTTGCGAAGTCCTGTTCTGCACTGGCAAGAAAGTCTTTGCGCAGGTCATTGCCATTTAAAGCCTGGGAAATGGTCTGTTTGATCGCTTCAGGCTGCTCATAAATTTCTTTGAGCATGTAGTGCTTATATTCACCTTTAGAGGCATTGCTGACCGCAGCATCCAGTTCCTTGACCGGACGATCGACCAGTTGACCATCGACGAAAACTTCAATCGTGCTGCGGGTCAAACGCGCAATATCACCTTCTTCCAGGTAGATAAAACGGTTGGTAATCGGGAGCAGCGCCAACTGGTCAGAACTGATAAAGTTCTCGCCAATCCCCACACCAATGACGAGTGGAGAACCTTCACGTACGGTAATCAGTTCATCCGGATGATCTGTATGCACGATACCTAGGGCATAAGCACCTTTGAGTTGTGGTACCACCTGGCGCACAGCTTCCATTAAGCTTGGGGTAGATTTCAGGGCGTCATTGATCAGATGTGCAACCACTTCTGTATCGGTCTGTGAAGTAAAGACATAACCCAAAGCTTCAAGATCATCTTTAAGTTCTTGATAGTTCTCAATGATTCCGTTATGGACCACTGCCACATTTTCAGAAATATGCGGATGGGCATTTTCTTCAGTCGGTTTGCCATGGGTTGCCCAGCGTGTATGTGCAATGCCAAGTGAGCCGCTGATCTGTGATTCATTTACGGCCTGTTCAAGGTTCGCGACCTTGCCGACACGACGTTCACGCAGGACCTGGCTATTGTTGATGAGTGCCAAACCTGCTGAATCATAACCCCGGTATTCCAGGCGTTTTAAGCCTTCAATCAAAATATTGGTAATGCTACGTTCTGCAATGCCACCGACGATACCACACATATTTATTCCCCCTTATTTCTTGATTTTTTGCGGACGTGGATAGTTTTCTTTGGCAAATTGCTTAGAACGTTCTACCGCCAAACTGTTGTCTTCCACATCACGAGTAATCGTCGAGCCTGCACCCACTGTAGCACCATTGCCAATTTTCACAGGTGCAACCAATGAACTGTTCGAACCAATGAAAGCCTGATCACCAATGATGGTTTTAAATTTATTCGCACCATCATAATTGCAGGTAATGGTACCTGCACCAATATTAGAACCGGCACCGATTTCAGCATCACCGAGATAGGTGAAGTGGTTGGCTTTAGAGCCTACGCCAATTGTGGTATTTTTCACTTCTACAAAGTTACCGATATGCACCTCGGCAGCAAGCTTCGCACCCGGACGCAGTCGTGCAAAAGGGCCAATCTGGGTATCTTCACCAACGATAGCATTGTCAAAAATGCTATAAGGTTGCACTTTAGTCCCAGCTGCAATTTTGGTATTTTTGATGATACAGCCGGCGCCAATTTCAACATGATCGCCCAGCTCGCAATCACCTTCGATAATCACGTTGATATCAATCTGTACATCTTGACCGACAGTTAAATTACCACGCAAATCAAAACGGCTCGGATCAATCAGATGCACACCTTGCTGCATCAGCTGTTTGGTCTGAAATGCCTGAAACTGACGTTCTAATGCTGCCAGTTGCACACGGTCATTTACGCCTTCAACTTCAAAGGCTTGTTCAGGTTCTACCGAAGCAACCTGCATACCATCGGCCAGAGCCATCGCCACAATATCGGTCAGGTAGTATTCACCCTGAACATTCTCATTGCTTAAATTTGGCAGCCATTGATGCAACTTGGCATTGCTGACCGCATAAATACCGGTATTAATTTCCTGGATCTGACGTTGCTCGTTTGTTGCATCTTTATGTTCAACAATGGCCTGAATCTGACCATTTTTACGCACGATGCGACCATAACCATTGGCATCTGGCAAGGTGAGCGTGACCAGACCAATGCCAGTTTCTGCAGTGGCATCGAGTAATTTTTGCAAGGTGAACGGGTTAATACAGGGTACATCACCAGAAAGAATCAACGATACGCCGTCTTGGGGCAGGACAGGTAAAGTCATTTGTACGGCATGACCGGTCCCCAGCTGTTCGCTCTGTTCAACCCATTTAATTTTTTGCGCTGTAAAAACAGCTTGAACCTGCTCGCCACCGTGCCCGTAAATGGTAATAATATTATCTGCGTTTAATTTTTTTGCTGTGTCAATGACATGACCCAGTAAAGGACGTCCTGCAAGCGGTTGTAATACTTTCGGTAAGCTTGAACGCATGCGCGTGCCTTTACCTGCAGCAAGAATAATAACAGTCGTTGACATGTTCTAATCCTAAATATGGCTTATGCCACGGTGAAGTAAAAATAAATCAAAATACAAAGAGCCGCCCACAGGCCAGCAATGATGTCATCCAGCATGATGCCAAAACCACCGTCGACCTGACGGTCAATGACCCGAATCGGCCACGGTTTCCAGATATCAAATAATCTGAATAGCGCAAAACCGACCAGCAGCCAGAGCCAGTTCATCTGGCCGAGATAGATCAGGGGTAAAAATGTGATGGATTGTCCGGCGAATTCATCCCAGACAATGCGGCCATCATCATGAACGCCCATGACCTTGGCAGTATGCCCGCAGATATATATGCCAATCAGGGACATGATGGCAATGGCAAAAAGACTGTTTAAAAAATCAAGATGCAGCCAAATCGGGATAAATAACAGTGCAAAAGCCGAACCAAAGGTCCCCGGTGCTTTAGGCACCAGTCCTGAGCCGAAGCCAACGCCACTAAATACAATCAGTCGGTCGGTCCATGACATGGCTTTAAAATTGATCGCAGGTTTATGCAAAATGTTGATACCCATTAAATTGAAGCAAATGATCTACGCCATCTTTTTCAAAAGTTAAGCCGTGCTGCTGCTGAATTGTGCCGACTATACTAATCGAAACATCAAGTTGTTTTTGCAATAATTTTTCGTAATTTTGCGGGCTTATTGTAAAACATAATTCATAATCGTCGCCACCGGCCAGTGCATATTGCCATTTTTGTGCTTCACTTAAGGCCTGCAGGGCAGGATTGATCGGTAAGTGTTCCAGTTGTAGCTTGGCACCGACTTGCGAGGCTTTGAGAATATGTCCAAGATCTTGGGCTAAACCATCCGAGACATCAATCATGCTATGCGCCAAACCTTTTAAGGCGGCACCGAGCTGACAGCGTGGCGTCGGATAGTCCAGACGTTTCTGTAGCGGATGACCTAAATGATTTAAGGCAAAAGCAGCATCGCCGACAGTTCCACTGACACAGATCAGATCACCTGGTTTTGCACCTGAGCGTGGCACCGCTTGGCCAATATCGACCCAGCCTAAGGCTGTCACAGATAAAGTGAGATGCGGACTTTGGGTGGTATCACCCCCGATTAAACTCACGCCAAATTGATCGCAGCAATCATACAAACCCTGACTAAAGGCTTTGAGCCAGTCATGATCAATTTGGGGTAGGCTCAATGCCAGAAGAATACTATGCGGTTTTGCACCCATCGCGGCAATATCGGAAAGATTAACAGCAACCGATTTCCAGCCAATGGCATGCGGATTTGTATCGAGAGGAAAGTGTCGTCCAGCAACCAGTGTATCGGCACAGATGACCAGTTGTTGCTGAGGTGGAGGGGTGAGCAAGGCTGAATCGTCACCGACGCCTAAATCGACAGAACGGGTATTCTTGCGATTGAAATAGGTGTCGATAATCGAAAATTCAGCCATACAACAATTCGACTTTAATTAGTTGGCTTGTTGCTTTTCTGCTGCACGTAAAGTTGTCGCTAAACGATCCAATACACCGTTGATGTATTTGTGGCTGTCGGCACCGCCAAAATGTTTAGCCAACTCGATCGCTTCGTCTAGAACCACACGATATGGAATCTCAAGATGTTCTTTGAGTTCATACGCGCCTAGACGCAAGGTTGCGAGTTCAACACCATCCAGTGCTGAAAGTTCACGATCGAGTACCGGAATTAAGAGCGCATCCAATGCTTCATGATTGGCAACCACTTGAGTCAACAATTCATGATAATAGCTCAGATCCACTTTATGCATGGCATTTTCCACACGCGTACGTGCTTCAATCTCATGCACCGGATTGTGGCTCATTTGCCATTCATAAATTCCTTGTACAGCAAAGCGACGTGCTTTACGTTTTGCTGCATAAGTTGCTTGAAGTGTTTGCGACATAGCGTTAAATAGCCTTTAACAAGTTAACCATTTCAATCGCAGTCAGGGCAGCTTCGCTACCTTTATTGCCTGCTTTTGTTCCAGAGCGTTCAATCGCTTGTTCAATACTGTCCGTAGTGAGTACACCGTTAATGACAGGTAAGCCAGTGTCCAGGCCAACCACGCCTAAACCTTTGGCACATTCGCCTGCAACGAAATCGAAGTGAGGCGTGCTACCACGAATCACGGCGCCAAGCGCGATGATGGCATCGAAACGATCTGAAGCTGCCAGTTTTTTCGCAACTACAGGAAGTTCCCAGGCACCAGGGGCATGAACAACAGTGATATTATCCTCTGATACACCATGACGTTTCAATGTATCAATGGCACCTTCTAACAGATGTTCAACCACAAAGCTGTTAAAACGACCAACTAAAATCGCATAACGGTCTTCGTTCGCGAGATGTAACATACCTTCAATACGGCGAACTGCCATAGCAACCTCGATGATTTCTTAAGATGTTTGTTGTGCGGTGATGTATTCCACCACTTCTAAGTTAAAGCCTGATAGTGCATTGAAGCGCAATGGAGAGCTGAGCAGCTTCATTTTTTCAACGCCTAGATCACGCAAAATTTGTGCACCGACACCAATGGTCTGATACTGCTGAGACAGTGCAGAATTTGATTTTACATTTTTTGGTGCATTTAAGGTATCTAAAGCCGGACCCAAATCCTGTAAATGACGTTGCCCAATCCAGACCAGTACACCACGATCACTATTGGAAATTTCTTTTAGTGCACGGTCTAAATTCCAGGCCGGTTCGCCGTCCTGTTTTTTCAGTTTGAGCAAATCACGGGTCGGATTAAAACCATGTACACGAACGGTGGTCACGCCTTGTTTAGGCTCGCCTTTGACCAGGGCCAAATGAATATCCGGGTTGCCCAGTTCACGATAACGATATAAATCAAATGTGCCGTATTCAGTGTCGAGTTTTTGATGATCGAGACGCTCAACAGTTTGCTCATTGGTCATGCGGTAATGAATCAGGTCGGCAATGGTGCCAATTTTCAAACCATGCTTTTCAGCAAAAACTTCAAGATCCGGACGGCGCGCCATGGTGCCATCTTCATTGATGATTTCACAAATCACCGAAGCCGGTTCCAGTCCTGCTAAACGAGAAAGATCACAACCTGCCTCGGTATGCCCGGCACGGTGCAATACGCCACCCGGCTGCGCCATCAGCGGGAAGATGTGTCCTGGCTGTACAATATCTGCCGGTTTGGCATGAGCAGCCACCGCAGTTTGAATCGTGTGCGCACGTTCAGCCGGTGAGATCCCGGTAGAAATACCTTTGGCTGCTTCAATTGACAGGGTAAAATTGGTTCCATGCTGGGCACCGTTTGCATCGACCATCAAAGGCAGATTCAACTGCTGGCAACGCTCTTTGCTTAAAGTCAGGCAGACCAGACCACGTGCATGGGTGATCATGAAGTTGATGTCTTCAGGACGTACGTGCGTGGCAGCAATCACTAAGTCGCCTTCATTTTCACGATCTTCATCATCCATCAGGATGACCATTTTTCCTGCACGGATATCTGCTACAAGCTCTTCAACAGTATTGAGCGGCATCAACCTTCACCTTCTTTTTTGATCTTGATCAGACCGAATCATGACATTATTGGGTACATAGTCTAACGCTTTTTAAGCAATTTTGCCTATGCTTATTAGTTTCCCTATAGTGGTTCAATGTTATACACAGTCTTGGGAATCATGAAAAGCCGACTTTAAATGAAAGCCAGGGCTTTATGCAGGTTTTTTGAACAGTTAAAATGCATAAAAAATGAAAAACTTAGGCAAAGTCCTTCTAAGTTAAAGTATTAATTTGTTTTTTATACAGTTTTATTCCTGTTTTTGTGATTTTCAGATTTTTATTTTGCTGGTCAACGATCAAGAGCAGAAAAATTTACCAGATATTAAAAAACTTGAATAAAACAAAAAAAGCGAACCGCAGTTCGCTTTTGAGAAAATTCATACTTAGAAGAAACCAGCCGGTTTGGTTGAATAACTCACCAGCAGGTTTTTGGTCTGTTGATAATGATCCAGCATCATTCTGTGATTCTCACGGCCAATCCCTGATTTTTTATAGCCACCGAAAGCCGCATGTGCAGGATAAATATGATAACAGTTGGTCCAGACCCGACCCGCTTGAATCGCGCGTCCTGCGCGATAAGACGTGTGTGCTGAACGTGACCACACACCTGCACCTAAACCATAAATGGTGTCATTGGCGATTTTAATGGCATCATCAAAGTCCTTAAATGTCGCCACCGCCAGCACCGGCCCGAAGATTTCATCCTGAAAGGTTTTCATGTCATTGGTGCCTTTGAAAATGGTCGGTTCAATATAAAAACCTTGTCCCACTTCCTGACGTGCTTCACCGCCGGTCAGAATTTGTGCACCCTCTTCGCGGCCAGTAGCAATACAGCCTAAGATTTTATCCTGCTGTTCCTGCGAAGCTTGTGCGCCAATCATGGTGTCGGTGTCGAGTGGATGGCCGGTTTTAATGCGTTGCACCCGTTCTACCGCACGCGCCAGAAACTCATCGGCAATACTTTCCTGCACCAAGGCACGAGAAGGACAGGTACAGATTTCACCCTGATTCAGAGCAAACATGGCAAAGCCTTCCAGTGCCTTGTCCAGATAATCATCTTCCTGATCCATAATGTCGGCAAAGAACAGGTTCGGTGACTTTCCGCCAAGTTCCAGTGTTACCGGAATAATATTCTCGGTGGCGTATTGCATGATTTGCTGACCGACTGCGGTTGAACCGGTAAAGGCAATCTTGGCAATGCGCGGATTGGTCGCGAGTGGACGACCGACTTCGATACCATAACCATTGACAATATTCAGTACACCCGGCGGCAAAATGTCCTGAATCAGTTCAGCTAAAACTAAAATGCTGACCGGGGTTTGTTCCGCAGGTTTCAGCACGATACAGTTGCCTGCTGCCAAGGCAGGTGCGAGTTTCCAGGCCGCCATCAGGATCGGGAAGTTCCACGGAATGATCTGACCCACCACACCCAATGGTTCATGGAAATGGTAGGCAATGGTATCTTCATCAATCTCGGAAATGCCGCCTTCCTGAGCGCGGATACAGCCGGCAAAATAACGGAAATGATCAATACATAGCGGAATATCGGCCGCTAAGGTTTCACGGATCGGCTTGCCGTTGTCCCAGGTTTCTGCCACCGCCAGCAGTTCCAGATTTTGTTCCAGACGATCTGCAATTTTTAGCAGGATATTGGAACGGGTGGTGGCTGAGGATGTATTCCACTGTGCTTTGGCCTTGTGCGCTGCATCCAAGGCCAACTCAATGTCTTCTACAGAAGAGCGCGGCACTTTGGTAAAGACTTTGCCATCTACCGGAGAGATATTGTCAAAGTATTCGCCTTTAACTGGAGCGACCCATTCGCCGCCAATGAAGTTGTCGTATTGGGCTTTAAATTGAATTTTTGCACCGTCAGTATTGGGGTCTGCATAACGCATAATCTATTCCTTTATATGATTGTTATTGGTACACGCTGACCCTATTTTCTCAATTGAAAATGTTACAGTTTCAGCAGTCAGCTCTACTATAAAGAGGGAAAAAGACAGGTGGTGCTTTGATTACACGCTTGCTACAAAAGACAACATTTGGAATATGAAGTATAGGAATTAAATTTTATATTTAATCGAAGCTTATCCTAAGAAATAAGCATTTAACAGGCGCTTAAAAAATCGAAGGATTCATGTATTTCTGATGGTTGCGGATTACATTCAGGAGGGCCATTTTATTCAATCAAAACACTTAACAGAAAACAGGAGCCTAAAATCATCTTTCCTGTTTGCCGGCATTATAATCCTTTGCTGTTGAGCCATTGAAACAGCTTCTGGTAGACCTGTTCACGTACAGATTTGTCTGAAAGCACCAGATCGTGTAAACCATTCTGAATGCTTTGAACCGTGACATCAGCTTTAATTTTTTTGGCATATTTCTGAATGTCTTTAACTCCCAAAATCACATCACTAGTTTGCGCTGCCTTGCCCCATTTTTTGGGATATAAAGTCTGATGCGAATGCATGACCAGAACCGGAATATCGAGTTCGATGCCGCGATGAATTTCTTTTTGTGCTTCATAGATGGCACGAATAAAACTGATCCGTACCCTTGGATAGCGGGTCTTTTTCCAGTCCAGACTGAAGTCCCATTCCCCTTTTAAATCCTTGTGCAGACTGGTGGCATACCATTTATTTAACTCACTCGGAAATTTAAGGTCGGGAAATTTTTTTGCCAGTTTGCTTAACTGCGGGATGCCGAGCGCACGTTTTATCGGATTCATATTAAAGTTATAAAATGGACTGTTGACCCAGAGTGCTTTGATTAACCGATGATTAGGGTGATGTGCCGCGTACAATGTGGTGATGAGGCCGCCGGTAGAATGACCACAGAGCAGGGCAGCATCATGGCCCTCGCTTGCGATAATATCCAGTGCCTGGCTAATTTCTGCATCATATTCAGACAGCTCATGCACATTATAATAGTTCTGATGCGGCAGAATCGAACGGCCATATTTTCTTAAATCCAGCGCATAAAAATCAAAACCCTGCTGATTAAAGCGTTCCGCCATTTCAGTCTGGAAAAAATAATCAATAAATCCATGAATATATAAAACCGCTTTAGGAGTAGGCTGCGCTGCTTTTTTACGTATCAGGGTTGCTACAACTTTGCCCTCATAGTCATCTGGAAAGCTCAAGGTGGCTTGCTCATAGCCGATGCCTAAAATATCAGCTTGATAAAGGGGCTGGAATTCACTCATTTTTATACTCATTTATATTATTGAATTTATACTTTATCCTTGATGAGCTTTAACTTTTTGTCAAATCAATCTTCTGCCTTAGCAGTATGAAAAAGATCAACACTATTTAAATAGGCCATAACCCATTTTAAATCAGTGAGATTTTAAAATAGAACAAGCATTTTTGATGGATAAAAGAAATTTATTACAAAATTAACCAAAATCTCTCCTATCACGCTACGTTATCAGATTATAAAATCCTGCTAAAAGCATTATCAATTTACTAAATACCCCAAAAGGCTAAAATCAGGATAGGCTATATAAAATAACGATAGTGATGTCATTGTTTTCGGCGAAGTGCCGAGGATTGATTAGAAGAGTTAAATAATGCCCAGAGAAAATTTGAACAGTAAACGCCCTTTATATATTCCGTATGCCGGAAATACCTTATTAGAACTCCCGTTACTCAATAAAGGTTCTGCATTTACTGAAGAAGAGCGCAGAAGCTTTAATTTGCATGGTTTAATTCCTCATGTGACCGAGACCATCGAGGAGCAGAGTCAGCGCTCTTATCAGCAATATTGTGCTTTTAATAGTGATATCAACAAGCATATTTATTTGCGTAATATTCAGGATACCAATGAAACCCTGTTTTATCACCTGATTGAAAATCACCTTAGCGAGATGATGCCGATTATTTACACCCCGACTGTGGGGGAGGCATGTCAGCGCTTTTCTGATATTTATCGCCGTCATCGCGGAATCTTTATTTCCTATCCGGATCGCGATCAGATCGAACAGATTATTCACAATATTAATAAAAAGAACGTGAAAGTGATTGTGATTACCGATGGCGAACGCATTTTGGGTTTAGGCGATCAGGGGATTGGCGGAATGGGGATTCCGATTGGTAAATTGGCACTCTATACTGCCTGTGGGGGAATCAGCCCGGCGTATACCTTGCCGATCACTCTCGATGTCGGCACCAATAATCAGCAATTGCTGAATGATCCAATTTATATGGGCTGGCGTGAACCGCGGATCAGCGGCGATGAATACTATGCTTTTGTCGAAATGGTAATTCAGGCCATTCAGCAGCGCTGGCCGGATGCATTGATTCAGTTTGAAGACTTTGCGCAGAAAAATGCCATGCCTTTGCTGGAAAAATACCGTGATCGCATTTGCTGTTTTAATGATGATATTCAGGGAACCGCTGCGGTTTCGGTCGGAAGTTTAATTGCCGCTTCACGTGCAGCAGGTAAGCAGTTGAAAGATCAGGTGGTGGCATTTCTGGGGGCCGGTTCAGCTGGTTGCGGGATTGCGGAACAGATCATTAAACAAATGATTGCGGAAGGCTTGAGCGATAGCGAAGCACGTGCACGAATCTTTATGGTCGACCGCTTTGGTCTGATCACTGAAAATCAGCCGAATTTACTAAATTTTCAGCGTAAATTGGCACAGCCTCTTGAACATGTAGAAAGCTGGGCAGATGCTGAAGCCATGATTTCATTAACAGATGTCGTGAAGCATGCTAAGCCAACAGTACTGATTGGGGTTTCGGGGCAACCGGGATTATTCACGCAGGAAGTGGTTGAAGCTATGGCTGAGAATAGCGTGCAGCCAATTATTTTCCCTTTATCCAATCCGACTTCACAGGTAGAAGCAGTACCGGCAGATATTTTGCAATGGACTAAGGGTAGAGCGCTGATTGCCACAGGTAGCCCCTTTGCACCGGTGAATTATCAGGAAAAAATCCATCATATTTCACAATGCAATAATTCTTATATTTTCCCCGGAATTGGGTTGGGGGTGATTGCTTCGGGTGCGAAGCGTGTTACAGATAATATGCTGATGGCTTCTAGTAATGCTCTGGCGGATTGTTCGCCTAAGTTGCAAGACCCACAAGCGGATTTATTGCCAAGTCTCGATCATTTGCAGTCTATTTCAAAGCAGATTGCATTAAAGGTAGCCCTTGCTGCCATTGAGGATGGGGTGGCGCCTAAAGTAAGTATTGAGGACTTGCAGTTAGCGATTGAGCATAATTTCTGGACACCGCAATATCGTGATTATCAGCGGGTCACTTTCTAATTTTAAATGAAGACAAACTCTGACTAAGCACTCGTTTTGGGCTGGTCAGCGTTTATTGGTTAAAATAGGCAATGCCTAAAAAAAGCCCCGATCTTTCGATCAGGGCTTTTTTGAATCTGGAGCGGGAAAGGAGACTCGAGCTCTCTGATTCCAATCTCGATAAAGTCGCTGAGATTTATTTTATTAAATAATATTAATTTTAAATATATGATTTAATGTAAAATATTTTACTGACTGGTATAATTTGATGATAAGAGAGGAGCCTGGGTCTACGGTTTCTGTTTTGCCTTTTGGCGTAAGACGTACAAATATAAGCTTTCTACTTTTTCACGTGCCCATGGTGTGGTACGCAAGAATCGTAATGATGATTTAACACTTGGGTCTATGCAAAAACATCTAATTTCAATTTTACGACTTAAACCTTCAAAGCCACCGTAGTAATCCAATAATTCATCCAAAATGTCAGCAAGTTTTTTGCCGTGTAAAGGGTCATTGGGGGTGTTCATAATAGATCAATCGTATTTTGGGTGGCCATTATTATAACCTGAGCTAATTGGAAAACTAGAGCGTTTGAATGTAGGTAATGATGGACTGAATAGCCACCAAAATTCTGGAGCACGCCTAGCAATCGGATGAGGCATCATATATATGACTTGGTAATCCCATGTGCTATGTAGGAAAGTTTTTTCTTAATGGGTCACCTTTTAATGGGGGTAGGTACGAGGAGAGTTCTAAACCTTTACGGATCGCTTCAGCACTGTATTCAAAGGCAATTAATGGTCGACCTGTGATTGCTGTTGAGGAGACCAGTGTACCCCAAAGCCAATATTCACCCCATCAATTATAGTAAGCATTAAGTTTTTTGAGCGTGGATTTATTTCCAGATAAAGTCGTTCTTTACGAAGCCTCTCACATAAAACGCAACAACTTCTTCAGGTCTTTCTGAATCTTAAATCCATAATATTGGGTCTTATGTTCAGATATGGCTATTAAGCCACAAAATAATGGAGTTATAAAATGTGTCGGTTGATCGGTGAAAAGGTGCTTTATTGGGTGATTAGATCCTATTAGATTAAAGAAGTCTAATTAGACATTTACAATCTAATACAATCTATAGCAATAAAGAATCATTGTTGAGTAATTAAAATGAGTAGCATCTCCAATGATCCTTGGCATTTTCCACGTACAGAACTAGCTAAACAAATTTTAGGCATGTTTGAGACTGGACTAGCTAGTTCTCTGACTTTTTTTGCCCCACGCCGGATGGGAAAAACTGAATTTTTACGAAAAGATATTACGCCCTTAGCAGAACAGCTTGGATGGCGCGTTTTTTATTTCAGTTTTTTAGATGCAGGCCTGCATAGTGAAGGACAGTTTGTAAAAGCTCTTGATGAGTTTTCACAGCAAAATGGCTTGATTGGTAAAGCCAATCATTGGATTAAAAATATTGGCTCTTTAAGTACAGAGGTGGCAGGTGTAAAAGCCGAAGTGACTCTTGCACAAGGGCAAGTGAATTCCAGTATTTTATCTAGTATTACAAAACTGGCTCAGCAGGGTAAACCTATTTTATTGCTACTTGATGAGATTCAGGCTTTTTTTATTGCTACTTGATGAGATTCAGGCTTTAGCTAGTTCAAAATATAAAACAACTATTGCCAGTTTGCGTACTGCTTTAGATATGCATAAAGAAACGATAAAGGTAATTTTTACTGGTTCAAGTCGAGAGGGCTTGAGACAAATGTTTTCTGTGAGTAGTGCTCCATTTTTTCATTATGGGCAGAATTTACCTTTTCCAAATCTAACAAAAGCATTTACAGATCATCTGGCAGATGTATTTAATCAAACAACAGGACGTAGTTTGGATAAAGAAATTTTATGGTGTGCTTTTTTAGATATGAAGCAAAGTCCTCAACTGGTGAGGTCATTGGTTGAGCGTTTAGCATTAAACCCAATGCTGGCTATAGATTTTGCAAAGGAACAGCTTATAGCCGATACAATGGGGCACCGTGACTTTTCAGGATTATGGGGAGAGTTTAAGTTATTAGAACAGCTGCTCTTAAAAGCCATAGCTGAATCACAAGTTGAACTTTATAGTATTCAATTTAGACAGCATCTTGCTGACTCCATCGGTGTAGACAGCATTGCAGTATCAAGTATTCAATCTGCCCTACGTTCTTTATCAAAAAAACAAATTATTTTTAAACCAGAAAATGGTACTTATGAAATCGAGGATGCTCTTTTTAAAGAATGGATTATGGATGAAGCATAAATTTTTTAATAATGGTCAGTACCCGGTAAAATACCTCGTTAAGAGGATTCATGATTCCTCATCTCCGAGAAGACCCTTCCATGGGTTGGTCATTAAGTCATCCTGATCTTCGATCGTGATTTTAATTTCATCATTCAATAATTGTCTGATTAAATGAACTTTATCATCTGGAATGAGCATCAGTTGAGCATTTAATCCTGCCGCGATAATTTCTAAGGTCTCTAATCGTGGATTGCCCTGACTTTCCAGTTTTTGGTACTGCTGTCTTGAAATGCCTGTACGGGATTGCATATTAACTTGCTTTAAGCCCAATAGGGTTCGTCTTTTTTTGATTTGCTGAAGTAAAGATTCATTTATTGTAGACACATTTATTTCTTTTAGGTTCTATAAGAAATATATTAGTTTCTTTTTTAAAGCAATTTATCATTTCGATCTGTAAAACAGCCCTAGCTACGTAGTGATCTGAAATCACTCTGAAAATACGCGGTTCAATTTAACTTATCTCCTTACGGAATTGGCAGAAAGATTGTCGATGCCGGATCTGAACTGTCGACAACTCTCTGGCAAAAATTCCTGGCAGCCCTGCATTTAACTGCCTAGCACAATCCGATAATAAATAATAACAAACCCGCCGCGCAGTTGGCATACAGTAAGTAAAGAAGTGGTGGACTGTGATCATAAAAATAACATCTCAAGCCGGAGGTAAACTAGATGGCCAAGTATAGTGATATCAATAGTTTTAATACCTTAGAAACATTGACCGTCGGTTCAGAACACTATCAGATTTTCAACCTGTCCAAATTGCAAGCGCAATTGGGCGACCTGTCCCGGCTGCCAAAATCTTTAAAAGTCTTGCTGGAAAATTTACTACGTTTTGAAGATCAGCTCACGGTGAAAACCGAGCATATTCATGCGCTGGCAGGGTGGTTAAACAACCAAACCTCAGAACAGGAAATCCAGTATCGTCCGGCACGGGTGCTGATGCAGGATTTTACCGGTGTTCCCGCAGTGGTTGATCTTGCCGCGATGCGTGCAGCGGTGGCCAAAGCCGGTGGTGACCCGGAAAAAATTAATCCGTTGTCACCGGTGGATTTGGTCATCGATCACTCGGTGATGGTCGATTACTTTGCCAGCCCGCAAGCTTTTGAGCAGAATGTCGCCATTGAGATGCAACGCAATGGCGAGCGCTACCAGTTTCTACGTTGGGGGCAGGCTGCGCTCAATCAGTTTCGCGTGGTGCCGCCAGGAACCGGGATTTGCCATCAGGTTAATCTGGAACATCTGGCACAAGTAGTTTGGAGCAATGAGGTCGATGGGCAGCGCTTTGCCTTTCCTGATACCTTAGTCGGTACCGATTCACATACCACCATGATCAATGGCTTAGGCGTGTTAGGTTGGGGAGTGGGCGGCATCGAAGCGGAAGCGGCCATGCTGGGCCAACCGATCTCCATGCTGATTCCAGAAGTGATCGGCTTTAAGCTCATAGGTAAACTCAAAGAAGGTATTACAGCAACTGATCTGGTGCTGACCATTACCCAGATGCTGCGCCAAAAAGGCGTAGTTGGAAAATTTGTCGAATTTTATGGCGATGGTCTGGCCGATTTACCCTTGGCTGACCGTGCCACTATTGCCAATATGGCACCCGAATATGGCGCTACCTGTGGCTTTTTCCCGGTTGATGAGGTGACGCTTTCCTATTTACGTTTAACTGGACGTCAGCCCGAAAGAATTGCCTTGGTAGAGGCCTATAGCAAGTTGCAAGGATTGTGGCGCAATCCGGGGGATGAACCCGTCTTTACAGATACGCTGGCTTTAGATATGTCGACGGTAGAAGCCAGTCTGGCGGGTCCGAAACGTCCGCAGGATCGTGTGCTATTGTCGCAAGTGCCAAAAACCTTTGCTGCCTTCATGGATCTGACCTTGAAACCGGTCAAAGAAGAAAAAGAGCGTCTGGAAAATGAAGGAGGTGGAGGTACGGCTGTTGAAGCGAAACAGGCCAACCTGCCACATGAGAATCCTTTTTGTATGATTGAGGGTAAAAAATATCCGTTGCAGCATGGCGATGTGGTGATTTCAGCCATTACCTCCTGTACCAATACTTCGAATCCCAGTGTCATGTTGGCAGCAGGCCTATTGGCCAAAAAAGCAATCGAAAAAGGTTTGCAGCGAAAACCTTGGGTGAAAAGTTCACTGGCTCCAGGTTCCAAAGTGGTCAGCGATTATCTTGATGCAGCAGGGTTGACGCCTTATTTGAATCAACTAGGTTATAACCTGGTGGGTTATGGTTGCACTACCTGTATTGGTAATTCGGGACCTTTACCTGAAGTGATTGAAGAAGCTGTGCAATGTTTTGATTTGAATGTAGCCTCAGTGCTTTCCGGAAACCGTAACTTTGAAGGACGGGTGCATCCTTTGGTGAAAACCAACTGGCTCGCCTCGCCACCCTTAGTAGTTGCCTATGGTCTGGTCGGGAATATTCGAACTGATCTCACTGCTGAGCCGATAGGTGAAGGCTTTGATGGCCAAGCAGTTTATTTAAAAGATATCTGGCCAACACAAACGGAAATTGATGCAGCACTGCAGTATGTGAATACCGAGATGTTCCAGAAAGAATATGCGGAAGTGTTTGAAGGCGATGCCAAGTGGAAAGCGATCCAGATTCCACAAAGTCAAACCTATGCTTGGGATGAACAATCAACCTATATCCGGCATCCTCCCTTTTTTTCAGAAATTGATCAGCCGGTGCGACCAATTCAGCCGATCAAACAGGCACGGATTTTGGCTATATTAGGCGATTCAGTCACGACGGACCATATTTCCCCGGCGGGTAATATCAAAAAAGATAGTCCGGCCGGCCGATATTTGCAGCAACAGGGGGTTGAGGTAAAAGACTTTAACTCTTATGGTTCCCGCCGTGGCAACCATGAAGTGATGATGCGAGGTACCTTTGCCAATATCCGAATCAAAAACGAAATGCTGGGTGGCGAGGAGGGTGGCAATACCCTGCATATTCCAAGTGCAGAAAAACTCTCGATTTATGATGCGGCAATGCGCTATCAGGCAGAACAAACCCCACTCGTAATGATTGCTGGGAAAGAATATGGTACCGGTTCTTCACGTGACTGGGCGGCCAAAGGCACCAACCTGTTGGGGGTGAAAGCGGTGATTGCTGAAAGTTTTGAGCGGATTCACCGTTCCAATCTGGTTGGCATGGGGGTGTTACCTTTACAGTTTGTAGAGGGTCAAAACCGGCAGATCTTGAACCTAACGGGCCATGAAACACTGTCAATTTTAGGCTTGTCGGATGATATTCATCCGCATCAAATGCTGAAAGTAGATGTGCAACATACCGATGGTACGTGTAGCCATTTTCAAGTGTTGTGTCGTATTGATACCTTGAATGAGGTGGAATACTTTAAGGCCGGTGGTATCTTGCACTATGTCTTGCGCAATTTGCTCGCTTCCTAAATTGAATTATGAAAGCCCGATACCTACCACAATGCCGGTCAGTTAAGAATTGAAAAACTAAAATTATGCTCAATTAAGACATAAATTTAGATCAATTTAAATTCAAATATAAGGAAATTTAGATTTTTTTTCATCCAAATTTCCTTAACTGACTGGTATTAATCTTTTGATGGGCCTTTTCATAATCTAATGGAGAGCGCTGACCATTGGAACTATGCCTACATTATTAGGTGTAGATATCAAATGTGAACATAGATCTAATCTAATTTATTCATCATATTCCGCAAATGTTTCTTCAATTTCATCCCATTGGGGCAAGTTAAACTTTTTTTATTCACTTCGAATTGTAAACCCATGCCATCAAGTACACGTTCAAATATGTCAAATGAACCTGTAAAATGGCCATTCTCTATCTCTGAAATTGTTGTTTTATTCACTTTAGTTTTTTCTGAAAGACTTTTCTGTGTATAGCCTAATACTTTGCTTATCTTAAAGTTTAGCCCGAAGACCTTCCACCAATTGTAAAACAGAGGCCAATCCCTGAGGGTTCTGAATCTGTTCTATTGGAATGCCATTCATCAATTTATTGGGTGATTTCATAAAATGCTGCATCCAGGCTGTATCCCCACCTGTCAGAGCATCTAGTGATGTGGTAATACGGATTAAAGTGAGGGCGATTTCTCCCTGTTTTGAAGTGGGATCTAATTCAAGAGAGGTTAAATTTTTCACCGAATCTATACTGAGTATTAAGGCTAGTTGATCGTGTGCAAGACCAAGTCGTTCAGCAGCAGCTAAAACTGCCTTAGCTAATATCATTTTCTGTTTTGCAATTTTTTCTGATGTTGTACGCATGACCGATCCCTGTTTCAGACGCTGCTAATTCATAGAGTTTATACTATTTAATTATCATTGATCAGACACTCAATTTTTACTAAATATATTAAATTTGGCTTTACATAAAGAAGCAACGGTTAAATTATTTAACAGCATGTAGTTATTTTTAGACCTTCAGCTTTAAGTTCAAGAGATCGTGGTCTACCGATACAGGCTAAATGTAAACAGAATTTAAATGCGGCCAGTGCTTTGGCATCTTTTGTTGAGTAAAGCTGGAGACGAACATAATCTTCTTGAGTCTTAGGATGCTCTGTTGTGCTCGATTTAGCCAGCTTTAGTAATAAAGGTTGTTTCTTTTTATCTAGCAATTGTACCAAGTCTTGTCCAAGCAAATGCCAAAATTGATGGGGAAACAGGTCTTTTACCTTGGAATAAAATGATTCCAATTGATCGATTTTATTCCATCGATAATGAATGCCAGTATGCGAAACCGTAACACGACTTAAAAATGTCTCAAGCACCGCTTTTATTTGATCTGGCTTTTTTTCAAAGATATTTTGAATATTTTCAAAGAAATAGTTCCTTGCTGTGCACTCTTCAATGGTATCAATCATGGCGGGTTTTAAAGGTTTATCAAGATGATTCGTGTTGTTGAGATCAAATAACCTTGGGTTGTTTTTTGAGACTTGAGTTGGCCCAGTTGTTTGGCATTTTTATACCAGTACTCAACCAGTTCTATAGGTAAGCTCATTTCCTGTGAGACCTGATCTGGATCATGATGAATTTCCAGTAAATTTAGGCACTTAAAAAACCATGCAAATGAGATTTTGGATTCCTTTATTCCTGCGAAATATTTAGAAAAATCATGAGGCTGTGAGTTAAATGAAACCTCATCCAGAATGTCTTCTATGTTACTTTTTAACCAGTCAGTTTGGTCGTTGAGTATCTATGTCTGGATGATATTGCAGTATTTTATGCCCAGCGATCAGGTAGCTCAGATGAATATAGCTTTTAAAGGTTTCTGTAGGGTCAATGTGACCCAGTAAATGGGCAATCATAAACCAATGATTTTGACCATGCGTATTACGGAGTAACTCTGTCCGAATGGGCTGATATTCTTCTTCGGTATAATCCGTCACATTCTTGACCAGTGGAGCGTAATTACAGTTCAGAACAACGGATAAGGTCGTGGGCACGCCATGGTCACATCTTGGTCACAAAATATAAATTACATTAAGAATATTTTTTATTAAATTGAATAACAAAGGAAGGGGGATTTTTAAAAATATAATAAAATCAACAATAAAAAAGCCCCCATCTTTCGATGAGGGCTTTTTGAATCTGGAGCGGGAAAGGAGACTCGAACTCCCGACCCCAACCTTGGCAAGGTTATGCTCTACCAACTGAGCTATTCCCGCGGAGTCTATAAAGTTTTTTAAATGAAAAAACTAAATGAAAAAATTTTGAGCGGGAAAGGAGACTCGAACTCCCGACCCCAACCTTGGCAAGGTTATGCTCTACCAACTGAGCTATTCCCGCATGCCGTGTATAATACAGCATGAAAAAATGTGGTCAACACCTTTGTTAAAAATCTTGTATCAATTGCATAAAATAAAAGCAAAATATTTTAGACCAGACAATAAATCACCAATATTCATGTGGGAATTCATGAAACTTCGCCACAATCAACAGATTGCGCTGTAACAGATTACCAAAATACTCAGCAGAACAAGGTATACTGACTTTATATTTTCAAAGATTGGAGTCAGGCCATGAGCTTAGAACAACAACTGAAAGATCGTTTAGCACAATTATCTCCGACCCATTTAGACGTGGTGAATGAATCTTCGGGTCATGGCGGTTATTTCCCTGGAAAAGAGTCTCATTTTAAAACTGTGATTGTCAGTCAGGCCTTTGCCGGTTTACGTCCAGTCCAGCGTCATCAGAAAGTCTATGCTGCTGCTGGTGATTTACTGGCCAAAGACAAGATTCATGCGCTGGCAATCCACGCATTTTTGCCTGAAGAATGGGCAGGGCAGGACACGACCAGTCCAGCTTGTGCACATGCACCAAAAAACTAAGAGGAAATGATGGAAACTCAACTTTTAGTCAAAATTATTCATATGTCAGCAGCAGGATTAGCGATTGTCGCCATTCTCGCCCGTGCCTTGACTTTGTTTATTGGTACACAAGGCAATCTACCGAATCCAAAGGCACGAATTGCGCTGGTGGCTTTACAGCATCTGGCCATTACGGTGATCGCGTTTACAGGTATTGTGTCATTGGTGATCAAGGATTTTGATGTGCAACCCTGGTTTTATGCCAAGGTTATTTTATTTTTTGTGCTGGTATCCTCTTTAGCTAAAGCCTATAAAAAAGATGATTCAATCTTGCTGGCACAACGCCGGGCTGGCTTATTTATTGCGGTAGTTTCATTGGTTTCTATTTTGACCTTGGTGATGATCAAGCCGAATTTTGGCTAAAAGCAAGCAGGCTGTGACTTCAAGCGCAGTCTGCCTATGTGAATAATTAAAAATACAAGTGTGATAAAAGTAGTTAAAAATAACAGGAGGGGACATGCATACACGTGTGGTATTTAATCAAAAAGGTGGGGTGGGTAAGTCCAGTATTACCGTTAATCTGGCCGCGATCAGCGCACATCAGGGTTTAAAAACTTTACTCATTGATCTGGATCCACAAGCCAATTCCAGTCAATACGTATTAGGTGAGGATGCGACCTATTCAAGTGACAAGCCGGCATTAGAACCGAATATTGAAAACTATTTTGAAAATGTGCTGGGCAATCAGCAAAGTAAAGGCTTGCTCGGCAATGCAATTGGCTCGATTTTGAAAAGCCGTAGCAAAGGTCTGGAAAGTTATGTGCATCAGTCTCCCTTTAAGTATCTGGATGTGATTCCAGCCAGCCCGACACTGGGCGCCTTGGCACATGCACTGGAGTCCAAGCATAAAATCTACAAACTGCGAGATGCTTTACAACAATTGTCCGGGCAATATGATCGGGTGTTTATTGATACCCCGCCGGCATTTAATTTCTTTACACTGTCGGCTTTGATTGCTGCAGACCGCGTGCTGATTCCATTTGACTGTGATGTGTTTTCTAAACGCGCCTTACAGACCCTGATTGAAAATGTCATTGAAACCCAAGATGACCATAATGAAAGACTGGAAATTGAAGGTATTGTGGTGAATCAGTTTCAGGCACAGGCCAGATTACCGCGTGAAGTGGTGCAGCAACTGAAAGATGAAGGATTGCCCGTACTCAATAGTATGTTACCGCCCTCCATCTTAATGAAAGAATCTCATCATAAAAATCAGCCCCTGATTCATTTGGCTACTGATCATAAATTGACTCAGGCCTATCAATCGTTGTTCAATGAGATAGAGCAGAACTAAGATCGAGTTAACTATGAAACTTGTGAAATTAAGCCTGAGTATTGCAGCACTTGCATTGCTGAGTGCTTGTGCAACAACGGTGAAACCCACCTATGTGTCCCCGACCCAGTATCAGACCTTGGGTTGTCAGCAGCTGCAAGGCGAATATAACCGTATTCAGCAATATATCGACAATGGTGTGGAAGCGCCAAAACGCACGGGTGTAGGTGTGGGCGTCGGTCTGGGTGGTGGCTGGGGCAGTCGCGGTGGTTGGGGAATTGGTCCGAGTGTTTCCGTCAATATGGGACAGTCATCCAATACCAAGCGAACCGAACTGGCACGGCTGTTAGGTGAACAGGAAGCGATTGTTCAGGCCGCCCGTTACAAAAATTGTCCGATTGTGGTTCGTCAGAATATTGCTAAATAACAAATTCCTGATCTCCTCATAAATGCTGATCTTGGGTCAGCATTTTTTATGCTTTTTTCAAAATAGCCGAGCTGATATTCCGCTTAATATCACTTGAAATGGCGCGTATCGTCTCAGCATTCTAGATTTATAGAGCTGTTCTGGCGTAAGAATATTGATTAAGCTATAAGCTAGGCCCGGAATAGTTCATCACGATGATTGAAAATTGGTTATTTGTATTGGGGCTAATCGCCGTTCTGATGATTCCAGGGCCGGCGAATGCCTTGGTGGCCAGCTCTGCCCATCAGCAGGGGCAGGCCAAAACCAGCCTTTATATTCCTGCCATTCTGATGGGCTATTTTTATGCGATTAATGTCTGGGCTTTGTTGATTCATCTGGCTTTACCGATCTGGCCAAACTTCAAAAGCTTGCTGTATGTCCTGAGTACCATCTGTGTGGGCTGGATGACGCTGCATTTATATAAGGCCCAGCAGTTAGAACGCTATAGCAAAAATCATCCGCAGATTCGTCCCTGGCAAATGTTTACTGTCACCTTAAGCAATCCTAAAGCAGCATTGTTGGCCTCCGGGATCTTACCCATGGAAACTTGGCAAAGTCCGACCAACTTTGTTCTGGTGTTTGCTGCCTTTTGCTTGAGTACCGTTCCAGTAGGGATTTTCTGGATGGTCTTTGGTCAGGCAATTTTGAGCAGTCACTCTGAAAAAATAAAAGCCGGCCTTATTTATAAAGGCTCGGCTCTGTTTGTACTGCTTTGTCTGATCCCATTACTGATCAAGCTCTGGGATTAAATGCACAGGCTATAAAAAATCTTAAGCTGTTTTACTTTTTTTGAGTCTTTGTTGAATAAAGCCGATCACACCTGGCAAGACACTTAAAATAATAATACCGAAAATCAAATAGGTGAAGTTATCTTTGACGATCGGCATATTACCGAACATATAGCCCAGAATGACAAATGAGCTGATCCAGATAAATCCACCTACTACATTATAGCTCAGGAAATATTTGTAATTCATGCTGCCAGCACCAGCGACAAAAGGTGCAAAGGTACGAGCAAAAGGCACAAAACGCGCAAAAATAATGGTTTTACCACCATGTCTGGCAAAGAATTGCTGAGTTGCCAATAAATGTTTTTTATTGATAAAGCGCGATTCAATCTCGAAAACCCGCGGCCCGATATATTTGCCAATATGGTAATTCAGGGTGTCGCCCAATACTGCCGCAACAAATAAAAGCGGAATCAGTACCCAGGGATCCATCACACCTGTAGACGCTGCCAAAGCACCTGCTGCAAATAGCAAGCTGTCGCCGGGCAGGAACGGCATCACCACCAAACCTGTTTCCACAAAGATAATCAGGAAAAGAATGGCATAAATCCAGATCCCGTAATTGGTGATAAATTCAAGCAAGTGATCATCAACATGCAAGATAAAATCAATCAGTTCCATGAGCCCAGTACAAGCAAAAGTGTGCTCAAATCCTAACAGCGATCACCTATAAAGTCAGTAATAAAAGTCGACTATTTTGCGGCTTATTTTTCTGCTGTCGGGCGAATCCCTTCACTTTTAAAATGGATGTATCAGGGTATGAGCATATTTTTATTGGGGCTTTTTGAGCAGACAACACAAGTTCATCATGGCGTTACACAACGTCTGCGGCATCTATTTCGGCTTTCTGTTTAGATCATAGAATCATCATAAAAATGGCAGGTCAAAACACATGAAAAAATATATTCTGGCGACACTGGTTCTGGCAGCTGCCAGTCCGGCACTTTGGGCTAAATCAGATCAGGCTATTCTGGAGGAAGCAAAACAGAATGTAGTCAGTATTGCTCAGGCACATAAAATGAAAGATGAAACCGGCGTGACCTTAAGGGGGCAGATCGTCAAACAGCGTGCAGCACAAAGTGACGAATTTGAATTAAGAGATAAAACCGGCAGCATCATGATTGATGTAGATGACGACCACTGGAAAAGATTAAAACTCAAAGCAGGCGATCGGGTAGAAGTTTGGGGCGAGGTCGATACGCACCGCAACAAACCCACCGATATTGAAGTGATTCAGATTGAACGCGTGAAATAAACCATTCATTTGGCTGGAACAGGAAAGCAGCGAAACTCTGCTCTCCTGTGAACCAGTCAAAAATGAGGGCATTATTTTCTGAAATTTCTTAACTGTTTAATATTTAAACCAATTGGAATAGTGTGCTTAAACACAAGAAAAATGCTAGAATACGGCGCTTATCTTTCGTTTGCCTTTCATAGTTGTTCGTCATGACTACCAATACTCAAATTACTGAAGATCGTATCCTGATTCTGGATTTCGGTTCTCAATATAGTCAGCTCATTGCACGCCGTGTCCGTGAAGCTGGTGTATATTCTGAAATGTATGCCTATGATATGTCTGAAGAAGACATTCGTGCATTTAATCCAAACGGTATCATCTTGTCTGGTGGACCTGAGAGCGTTCACCTTGAAGGCAGCCCGCGTGCGCCACAAGTGGTATTCGAGCTCGGTGTACCGGTATTGGGTATTTGTTATGGCCTGCAAACCATGTGCGAACAGCTTGGCGGTAAAGTCGAGCCAGGTACTGTGCATGAGTTCGGTTATGCAGAAGTTGATATCGTGGTACGTGACAAGCTGATCGGTAATTTACAGGACCGTGAAAACCAGTTGCATGTCTGGATGAGTCATGGTGACAAGGTTGCCCGTATTCCAGAAGGCTTCCAGATCACTGCACAAACTCCAAGCTGTCCAATTGCGATGGTGTCTGACGAAACTCGTGGTTTCTATGGTATTCAGTTCCATCCTGAAGTGACACATACCTCTAAAGGGGCAGAATTACTGTCGAACTTCGTTCATCAAATTTGTGGTTGCCGCGGTCTATGGACGCCAGAACACATTATTGATCTACGTGTAGAACAGCTTCGCCAACAGATCGGTGATGAAAAAGTATTACTTGGTCTTTCAGGTGGTGTGGATTCATCTGTCGTTGCAGCGCTGTTGCATAAAGCGATTGGTGATCAGCTGACATGTGTGTTTGTCGACAATGGTCTGCTTCGTTTGAACGAAGGTGATCAAGTGATGCAAATGTTTGCTGACAATATGGGGATTCGTGTCATCCGTGCTGCTGCAGAAGAGCGTTTCTTGACTGCACTTGCAGGCGAAGTTGATCCTGAAGCAAAACGTAAAATTATTGGCCGTGAGTTTATTGCAGTCTTTGCTGAAGAAGCACGTAAATTAGATGGGGTAAAATTCCTGGCTCAAGGTACGATTTATCCAGACGTGATTGAATCTGCTGCAAGCAAACAGGGCAAGGCACATGTGATTAAATCGCACCACAACGTGGGTGGTTTACCAGCAGACTTGGCTTTTGAACTGGTTGAACCATTACGTGACTTGTTTAAAGATGAAGTACGTAAATTGGGTACCACTTTGGGCTTGCCACACAGCATGATTTACCGTCATCCATTCCCAGGCCCAGGTCTAGGTGTGCGTATCTTGGGTGAAGTGAAAAAAGAATATGCAGACATTTTACGTCTTGCTGATGACATTTTTATGCAGGAACTTCGTGCCAGCGGTTGGTATGACAAGACTGCTCAAGCATTTGCGGTATTCCAGCCGGTGAAATCTGTCGGTGTTGTCGGTGATGGTCGCCGTTATGCATGGGTAATTGCACTGCGTGCAGTAGAAACTGTGGACTTTATGACTGCTCGTTTCGCGCATCTTCCTTATGATCTAGTCGATAAAATCTCGACTCGTATCATGAATGAAATTAAAGATGTGTCTCGTGTTGTGTATGACGTATCGTCTAAGCCACCTGCAACTATTGAATGGGAGTAAAATCGGGATTTCTAAAAGCGATAGCTTTTAGCCGATTTTACGCCAAGAGCTATGCTCGCGGCAGTGAGGGATTTCACGAAGCACGGCTTCTTGCCTGAATTACTGCCAAGGCTATGGCTGCGCCAGTCAGTGTTTCAAGGAGCACGGCTTCTTGCCTGAATGATGCCAAGCGCTATGCACGTAGTAAATATCTGGTTGATCGGAGATATCCCGATAAAAAAAGAGCGCTTCGGTGCTCTTTTTTATGAGTTTTTATGAGGATTTTTTCTTCGTGATAGAATATGCAACTTTTCCATGTAAAGTTTATAAAAATTTAAGTTTTCACTAATATTCCTGATTTCATTATTTAAAGGGCAGATCAGAATTGCTTGGTTTGATTGGCCTTTGAATGACCTTGCTGGGTCACGGGCTTAAAGGCATTCCAGGAATTGGCTGGAGCAGGTTTGGGCTTTTCCAGCATTTTGGAATGATAAACTTCAATCCGATTTCGGCCTGATTTTTTCGCCTGATATAAAGCGATATCGGCTTGCTTGATCAGCTCCTCCAGCTTTTGCGTAGGCGACTCCAGTTCTGCTATACCAATCGAAATGGTAAAACGAATGGGCTGGTTCGGTTTGGCATAAACAAATTGTTTCTGAATTGCACAACGAATTCGCTCTGCAATCACCAGACTGTCTGGCAGCTGGGTATCTTCCAAGAGAGCAATAAACTCTTCACCACCAAAACGTGCCAGTACATCGCTATGGCGCATTTCTTTACGGGTGACTTCAGCAATCAGTTGTAGTACGCGATCGCCGATGTCATGCCCATAGTTGTCATTGATATTTTTAAAATGATCGACATCAAACATCAGCAGGCAGGTGCTGGCATGTTTGGGCCATTGATGAATAGAACGTTCAGCCATATCGACAAAATGGCGGCGGTTGTATAACTGGGTCAAATCATCCGTATGTGCCAGATTTTTTAAGGTTTGATAGTTCCATTCGTCCAGCAAAGAGCGCAGGAAGGAACGCCGTACGTTCAGAATATTATTCCAGTTAATATAAATGCTAAAAAACCAGAGTGGACTAAACACGACAGTAAAAATAAAGGCTTGAGATGCATTCATTAACTGGGTCACTCCAATCATGATAAACAGGGCAATCAAGATGGAACAATAGACCGCAACTTTAAATTGGGTCTGTATACACAGATTGGCGATGAGAATAAAGATCGCAGAGGCATAAATATAGGTAGCAACATGGGGGCTGCTTGAAAGCACCAGCAAGCCAATCCATGCAGCTGCAGCCACAGTGGTGGCGATCGGCAGGATTCTATCTAGAATCTGAATATTTTTATATGTGTTAAACAAGTAATAACAGCAAAGCATAGCGCCTAGAACCAAGATGACGCGCATCAGACCAGAAATAAAAAACATGTCTGGAATAATCAGAATATCGGCAAAGAAATACAGCAAAAAGGCAATTTGTGCCAGATAGTTGATTTGACGTAAATTAGTATGACTATGCGTATAGACATAATCGTGAAAATATTGCTGAAACGGGGCAGGAATACGGGCATGAGAGTCTGTCAGCGCCTGTTCGATTAGCTGACGGTTTTGCAGATCACATTCAGATAATTTCAGTGATTTATCGGTCATCGAGTTTTGAAAAGATATATTCGCCGTTGAATATATATTTTCATGCTGAGCAGACATGTCCTGGTCCAGGATTATTTTTATAGGTGCCTATTATGCCGTGATTGGATGAAAAATAACCTCCCTAAAATTGGGTATCTGACTTAAATTTGACTTTAAAACGTAACAAAAATTATATTTTTTAGCTGCGAAAGTGATTGAAATCCATAAAAATAATTTTTAATTGCTTTAATTTTTAAATTAAAATCATTCGTTTCACGTGAAACATTGGGTAATTGGGCCAGCAATGTCGAAATGGCTTCTAGCGCAGGCTTGAGAGCACCCTAATCAGCATTGAGCCACTTCCACTCAGGCTGTTACACTGCGAAATTCAGGTTTGATCGCTTGAACAGGAGTTAGATCGATCAAGCGATGTTAAGGGTTTTATACGTATCTAAATATTTCCAAAGATAGATTTTGCAAATAGACCCTGTACATTGTCCTGAATAGGGAGACATCTTGCAGCAGTCCAAGGGAAGCATGTCTTAAATAAGCCAAGATCTGGAATGAAAATGTCGAGGTGAGCTCAGCCATGTCGAATAATAGTGATATTGAACTGTCCAATTCGGATGATTGTGAAAAATATGTCAATCAGTTTATTCAGGAATTCCCTTTACGCCGTGCCGAAATCGGACAGGGTACCGTAATCAAACGTGCCTTGCCCAGCCGACATAAACGCATGATTGGTGCCTGGTGTTTTCTGGATCATGCCGGTCCGGCCAGCTTTCCACAAGGCGATGGCCTGGATGTTGGGCCACATCCCCATATTGGTCTGCAGACCTTTACCTGGATGCTGCAAGGCACTATGATGCACAATGACAGTTTAGGTACTCAGCAGCTAATTCGTCCCAAACAGGTCAATCTGATGACCTCGGGCTATGGTATTTCACATACGGAAGTTTCTCCAGAAAGCGAAACGCATATGCATGCGGCGCAGTTATGGATTGCCTTACCGGATGACAAGATCAATATGGCACCGGCTTTTGAGCATTATCCTGAATTGCCTGTGGTTAATGATCAGGGCATCGAATTTACCGTCTTAGTCGGTGAATATTTAAAAACCGTTTCACCGGTAAAAGTGCATAGTGAACTGCTCGGGGTAGACCTGTATGCAGCAGAAAGTACCAGTGCGCGCTTAGCCCTGAATCCAAAATTTGAATATGGTTTTATGGTACTTGAGGGCACGGCCAGCATTAATGGACATGAACTGACGGAAGATAACATGCTGATCCTTGAACCGGGATTAGAGCAGGTTAATGCTGATATTCATGCCGGGAGCCGTGTGCTACTCATTGGTGGTGAACCATTTGAAAGCCCGATTTTACTGTGGTGGAATTTGGTCGGACGTACCACCGAGGAACTTAAAATTGCGCGGCAACAATGGATTGAAGGCCATGAACGCTTCGGTTCGATTCCGGCCTATGATGGACCACGTTTAGAAGCTCCCGCATTTCCAGACCGGATGCGTGCTTCCAGATAAATGATCAGAATTGCAGGGGTGGATGGAACCCTGTCGGATTTGAACTGAAAATGGCAAATCTGCAACCTATGGAACAGATCATTACAGTCATCAAAAATTGCGCTACATTCCGCTGCTTTTTGCTATGCTCAGCAAGCAAGAACAATAAAATCATGAGACTAATATGCGTGTTTTACATCATCTCGAACAATCACGATCGTTTCGTATTCTCTGGGCCATGGAAGAGTTAGGACTGGATTATGAAGTGCAATATTATCAGCGCCAGCCTAATCTTTCCGCGCCACCCGCTTTAAAACAGATCCATCCCTTGGGTAAGGCACCAATTCTGACCGATCAGGAGCAGGTACTGGCGGAATCTGCGGCGATCCTGGAGTATTTACAGGAAAGCTATGATGAACAGCAGCAGTTTCGCCCAAAAGATCCTGCCGATAAGGCCCAGTACCGTTACTGGATGCATTATGCAGAAGGTTCATTAATGCCACTGCTGGTGATGCAACTGGTGATGACCACTGTACCGAAACATACCCCTTTGCTGATTCGACCAGTAGCCAAGAAAATTTGTGAGGGGGTGAAGAAACAGTTTGTACAAAGCCGCTTAAAAGATCATATCCAGTTTCTGGAACGCTATTTGAGCGAACATGATTATTTTGCCGGACATTTCAGTTTTGCCGATATTCAGATGAGTTTTCCTTTGGAGGCCATGCAAAGTCGTACCGGTCAAAGTTATCCTGCGATTCAGGCCTATCTGAAACGGGTATCACAACGTGCTGCCTATGCGCGGGCCCTGGCGAAAGAGAAATAGATCGCATCCTGAATAAAAAAGCTGCCGATGGCAGCTTTTTTAATGGGAATATTAGTCTGGAAAACTCAGGCGTTCTTTGGGGAAAATCACCTTGAAGGTAGAGCCCTGGTTTTCTTTAGATTCGATTTCCAGATGTGCCTGATGCTGCATTAATACATGTTTCACAATCGCCAGTCCCAGACCGGTACCACCAGTACGCCGGCTCCGGTCTGAATCAATGCGGTAAAAACGTTCGGTCAGACGTGGCAGATGTTTGGGGTCAATCCCGATGCCGTTATCCTGCACTACAAAATATGCCGATTCACCGTCATCATGCCAGCCCATGGTGATGGTGCCACCTTTGGGAGTGTATTTGATCGCATTGGTGATCAGGTTGCTAAAGGCACTGGCCAGTTCCATGTCGGAGCCAATCAGATCACAGTGGCTGTCAATGTCCAGATTCAGGGTATGCCCATAATCGATATTATAGGCCTGTGCATCATCAAATAGCTGATTCATCAGACTTGGCATTTCGATGATCTGGTTTTTGGCAATATTCTTGTCATTTTCCAGACGTGACAGCAGTAGCAGGTCATTCACCAGCGCGTTCATGCGTCGGGTCTGCGACTGCATCTGATCAAAGGCGCGTTTCCAGCGCGGATTGATATCTTCCTGGTCGGTAAAGGTTTCAATATAGCCACTGAGTACGGTTAAAGGCGTGCGCAGCTCATGCGAAATATTATCGACAAAATCTTTACGCATCTGTTCCAGATTGTGCATCCGGGTCACATCATAGGCGACCAGTACCCGGCTTTCTCCACCAAAGCGGGTCATTTTGACCTGGACATAATGATCTTCGAACAGCGAAGATCTCATTTTCAGGCCATCCGGTGACTCATCAATATGATGATAATATTCAATAAAACTCGGCTGGCGCAGCAAAGTTAAAATATTACGGCGACGGTCATCACTGGAGATCCCGAGTAGACGTTCGGCGGCTGGATTCCACCATTCAATCTGCTGGTTTTCATCAATTAAAACCACTGCTTCTTGCAAGGCCACCAGTGAAGACTGCGCTCGATCGATCAGTTCCACCATTTCTGCCTGCACAATCCGTTCCTGCCGCTGAGCGCGATAAACATTGAATAACAGTGCGCCCCAAATCCCGCCGATATTCGGCGGAACATCATAAGGGCGATTAGAAATCCATTCATTGACCAGATATAAAGAGCGCATCTGGGTGCTAAAGAACGCCACAAAGGCAATGACGATACAAATCCAGAAATACCCAATCCCAAAACCGATAAGGCTGGCGATGATCAGGAAAAAAGCCAGTAAGCGTAAATCCTGTTTGGCAAAATCCCATAAACTGCTGTAACGGATTCTTTTGTGCTCACGTGCCAGTTCGGGGACAGGGTAGGGTTCATACATAAAACAAGATTTACCTTAAAAGACGTTAACCTAAAGCCACATCTGCACGGGTTGAAAAACGGTAACCGGTTCCACGTACGGTTTGTACATAGCGGTTTGCGCCATAAGGTTCCAGCACTTTGCGCAAACGGCGTATATGGACGTCAATAGTGCGGTCTTCAATATAGACGTTGCCGCCCCAAACCTGATCCAGCAATTGCGCACGGGTATAGGCACGTTCCGGATGGGTCATAAA
This sequence comes from Acinetobacter sp. YH12255, assembly GCF_013417355.1. Classification (NCBI taxonomy): domain Bacteria; kingdom Pseudomonadati; phylum Pseudomonadota; class Gammaproteobacteria; order Moraxellales; family Moraxellaceae; genus Acinetobacter; species Acinetobacter sp. YH12255. The sequence goes on along the minus strand of NZ_VPEC01000013.1, from coordinate 37,026 downwards.
GAACGCCAATAGACGGTATTCAGTTGGCCCCATTTCCAGAATTTTATCACCAAAATTAACCCGCTGACTGACCGGATCCAGAATCAGGCCATTGGCATCAATGGTTTTTTCACCGCTGAGTGCATTGGCACGGCGCAGGACAGCTTTAATGCGTGACACCAGTTCCCGGGTCGAGAACGGCTTGGTCATGTAATCATCGGCACCGGCATCCAGACCTTGTACTTTGTGGTCTTCTTCACCGCGTGCGGTCAGCATGATCACCGGAATTTCTGACAGGCTTTCATCACGTTTCAGACGACGACATAGATCTACACCGCTGATCCCGCCCGGCATCATCCAGTCCAGCAAAATCAGTGCCGGACGCTGATCCACAATCATCTGATGCGCCTGCTTGGCATCTTCGGCCTGTAAGCATTGAAAACCGGCCATATCCAGAGAGGTATGGATCATTTCCCGAATCGGGAGTTCGTCATCGACGATTAATATGTAGTCATCTTTCACAACGCAATACCCTATTTCATGTAAACGGTGAACCGTTTTATATTTATGACAGGCTTATTACAAAGACTAATTATGACAGTATCATTGCAGAAAGGGAAAAACTGCTGAAATTCGCAAAGATTTGTGACAATTTTAGTAAAGAAACTTGTTAAAAAATCATAAATTAATTTTACTTTTATCGGTGCTTCAGCAGAAATTAGCAACCTGTTTTAGAATGCAGAAAATCTGATTAAACCTTCGATTTAACAGCTATTTTTTGTCGGAAAATGACTCCAATAATGCCAAAAATACCACACTGCATGATGATAAAACTTCCTCAAGTGACTGCTTGAATCCACTCATGACCCAGCGAATGGCAATTTGGGTGACATAGCCATTTAAACCGGTCGACACCAGTGAAATTTCCTGCTCACTACGATTTAACTGCGGCATCATTAACATGACAAAGGCATGAATCATGCGGTCGAAGCGCGACATGGTTTCATGAATGGTGGCCTGATTATGCAACTCCTGCACCAGCATGGCATCAATATAAATGATCCGTGCCATACGCGGATTGTCACGCAAGGTGCTAAGCAAGGCGGTTAGCCCCGCTTCAATCATTTTTTTCGGATCAGTGGATGCCTGCATCATGGCCTGCATGACATTCTGTTGCAGTTCATCAATCAGTTTTAAAAAGATGGTCTGAAACAGGTGCTCACTTTTTTTAAAAGATTCATAAAAATAACGTTCAGTCAATTTGGCTTCATTGCAGATATCTTTCACGGTTACTGAAAAAAAGCCATGGCTGCCATAAGCTTCAATGCCGGCTTCAATCAGCTTTTCACGACGTACCTGCTGTCGCTCAGCCATCGACAGGCCTTTAAACTGACGTTCCTTGCTTTTGGGTGGTCGTGATGGTGCTGCTGCATTGATTGAATCGGTCATAAGGCCTGGCTACTCATCTGCATGAAGATTTTGAATATCTTAGCAATAAATCACGCTTTGACCTATGTCGAAATTCAGCAGAGAAATTTGGCCGCTAAGGACATCGGATAATTATTGACAATATATATTGTCAATAATTATATTGAGGGTCTGTGCTAACTCCTGAAACAACAGAACAAGATCCTGCTGTCATGGAAGAGCAGTTATTTACATAAGGAAATTCAATGAAAAATTTTAAGAATAAAGTCGCTGCCATTACCGGTGCCGGTTCAGGGATCGGTCAGCAGCTGGCAGTTTTGCTGGCACAGCAAGGCTGTCATCTGGCACTGAGTGATATTAATGAACAGGGACTGGCACAAACGGTTGAATTGTTGCAGGGCAGTGATGTTCGGGTGACGATTCAAAAAGTCAACGTGGCCAAGCTACAAGAGGTACGCAGCTGGGCAGCACAGGTGGAGCAGGATCATGGCAGTGTCAATATGATCTTTAACAATGCCGGCGTGGCACTTGGCTGTACCGTAGAAGGTGCGAGCTATGAAGATCTGGAATGGATCGTCGACATTAATTTCTGGGGCGTGGTGTATGGCACCAAAGAATTTTTGCCTTTAATCAAGAAAACCGGCGATGGTCATGTGATTAATATTTCCAGTCTGTTTGGTTTAACCGCGCAGCCGACCCAGTCGGCATATAACGCGACCAAGTTTGCAGTGCGTGGTTTTACCGAATCCTTGCGTCAGGAACTTGATCTGCAAAATTGCGGTGTGAGTGCACTTTGTGTACATCCGGGGGGAATCCGTACCAATATTGCCAATGCTGCGAAAATGAATGACAGTATGCTGACCTTGGGCATGAATCCGGAAAAAGCCGCCCGTAATTTTAATAAACTGCTGCGTTGCCCGCCAGTAGAAGCCGCTCGTCAGATTCTGGAGGCGGTACAGAAAGACAAACGCCGTTTATTAATTGGTAACGATGCCAAAGCTGTTGATTTGATTCAACGGATCTTGCCAAGCGGCTATCAGCATGTCACTGCACTGGCAAGCCAATTCGGCAAAAAGAAGAAAAAATCTGCTTAAATCATTGGATATTAAACCCGCGAAAGCGGGTTTTTAATCTTTTATTGCAGATCAGGAGTGAGTTGCTGTAAGGCTGTAGGCATGTAAAATAATGAAGCTAAACCAATATTTTAATGGTTTTTTTCTTCCAGACCAACTGATAATACAGTCCCTGCAAAATACACATGCTGACAAAGGCCAATGCATAGGCATACCAGATCCCTTCCAGCCCCCACCACTGGCTAAACAGATAAGCGGCAGGAACTTCAATACAAAGAATTGCAAAAATATTGATCAGCATCGGTGCAGTTACCGTGCCACTTGAACGCATAATTGACGCAAAAATGGCGCTGGCACCAAAGAATAAAATGGACCAAAGCACAATGAATAAAAGTTGCTGACCCAGCACCACGACCTGAGGATCAGTAATAAACAGTGCCATTAAATATTTTGAGAACAGGTAGGCCAAAACTACCAAACTGCCAGTAAACAGAATATTCATACTGAGTGCAGTCCGTGTGACTTTATTCAGCAAATCGGATTTTCCTGCACCAATCGCTTGTGCACCAAATACAGAAGCTGCAATCGCAATCGACAGAGCAGGAAACTGGATATAATTTAACACCTGGTTGACCGCACCATAGGCAGCCGTTGCTTCTGCGCCATAGCGGTTGACCAAGCCGACAATCACCAGACCGGCGACAGAAGTCGTGATCATCTGTATTCCAGTCGGAACGCCCAGACTTAAAATAATTTTGCTTAATTTAGGCTGATGGCGGATATGTTTTAATAATGCCCAGTCGAGCCTGAGCGGATGTTGTTTATAATTTAAATACAGGACTAGAAACAACAATACGGCCAGATTACCCAAAATGGTGGCAATTGCCGGCGAGATAATGCCCATTTGGGGAAAGCCAAAATATCCGGCAATTAATATCGGGGTGACTACCAAGCCCACGCCAATGGTGAGTGCGGAAGCAAACAGCGGTGTGGTGCTGTCGCCTACACCGCGCAAGATAGAGGTATAAATAATATAAATAAAAATTAGGGGACTACCTGCCAGCATCCATTGCACATAGGGCAAGGATAAATGCATCACCTCCGGATCTGTACCGAGCGCCAAGAGGATATTTTCGGCAAAAATCACACCAAACAGCGCGATCAAGCTTCCGCCAATCAAGGTCATAAATAAAGTTGAACCGACCACACAGCGCACTTTTTCGATATTTTTTGCGCCCCAGGCCTGTCCAATAAGTACAGTAGAACCGGCAGATAAGCCAATGACAAAAGCCATCAAACAAAACAGGATCGGGAAAAATACCGCAACCGCAGCAATGGCATTGACTCCCAGCATTTGCCCGACAAAAACCGTATTAATCGTGCCTGAAAGGCTTTGCAGGATATTGGTTGCAATTAATGGCAACAGAAATACCAGAAAGGCCTTCCATAAATTCTGTTGTTGGATCAGTGATTGCTGTACCATGCCCTATCCTGTTATTGATTTTTCATCTATTTAATTATATTGCTATTATTGAATAAAGCAGGAATAAAGGCCTTAGCTTTTAAGTAACTAAGGCATTTATTTTATAAGAATTTTAGTTAAAATTTGAATTAAACCTTTGAAAGAATTTGACCTGCCTGAATCAGGGTCTGTTCTTTTTTTGCAAAACAGAACCTGAGCAGGCGTAAATCGGCAGGCGCTTGCTGGTAGAACACAGAGACTGGAATTGCCACGATCCCGTGTTGCTCTGCCAGAAAATGACACATCTCTACATCATTTAAATCAGGCCGGATAGCCGAATAATCGAGATTCTGGAAATAAGTTCCTTGAGAGGGCGTCCATTTAAAACGTGATGTTTCTATTGATGAATTAAATAGATCACGTTTGTTTTGATAGAACCGGGAAAGTTCGCGTATATGTTCAGGATGCTGTTGCATGTATTCCGCCAAAGCCACCTGAATCGGAGTCACGCCACAGAAGCTGGCAAACTGATAAATCTGTCTGAACATTTTCATGAGTGGCGGTGCCGCAATACAAAAACCGGTTTTCCAGCCGGTGACATGAAAGGTTTTACCAAAAGAACCAATCACGAAGCTACGCTCGCGCAGTTCAGGAAATGACCAGGCTGAATGGTGCTGAACGCCGTCGAAAACCAGATGTTCATAGACTTCATCGGATAACACCACAATATTGCGCTCACGGATCAGCTCAATCAGATGTTGCCAGTCTGCTCTGGACCAGACACTACCGCTGGGGTTGTGAGGAGTGTTGACCACAATCATGCGGGTACGCTTATTGATGGCATCTTTCACCTGATTCCAGTCCACAGAAAACTCTGGATGCTGTAATGCAATATGTACAGGCGTTGCACCAGCCAGCTGTACTGCAGGTGCATAACTGTCATAGCTCGGATCGAAAATAATCACTTCATCACCCGCACGAACTGTGGCCTGAATCGCACAAAAAATCGCAATTGTGGCGCCGGAAGTAATCGTGATCTCTTCTAGCGGGTCAATGCTCAGCTGATCGCGCTGTCGATACAGATCGGCCACCAGCCCACGCAATATCGGCAAGCCATCTCCAGGTGCATACTGGTTAAATCCGTTATGACTGGCCCGGCTCAAAGCCTCAATCAATGCCGGTGGCGCAGGAAAGTCTGGAAATCCCTGTGAAAGGTTCAATGCGCCGAGTTTTTGTGCCAGGGCCGACATGGTGCTAAAAATCGTGATGCCTAGATCAGGCAGTTTAGAGGGGAATTCCAGCATGTCCTTGGCCTTGAAAATAAGATTGAATCCAGTGTAGCAGCAAGTTCTACTCTGGATAATCAGAAAATTCTGAAATATTTGGCATTATTTTTACTTCTATTTTTCAGAGATTTATTGAATAGGTGCAATTGAATTACTGAAAATCAAATGCCTAATTATGTGAAATGCACACTGAGCTGGACGAAATGGACAACTTTTCCTAGAATTTGCTCCACAAGAATAATGCTTAAAACTATAACTATAAAATGCCAAAACATATTCATCTGCTGCTGGAGCAACTTGGGCTGAACCGGCAGCATCGTGCGCTGCATCTGCAGTTTTCACATCTGCCCTTAAATCATCAGGTCCTGATTCAGCGGGTTGATGGCCAGCATCAGATTAATCAGGGTCTGCAGGCAGAACTGATCTGCCTTTCTACGCAGGCCAATCTTGCTTTAAAGCAATTTATAGGCTGTCAGGTGGCAGTAGATCAGGTAACAGATCGTGGCGAACTTTTTCGAACCAGTGGCATTATTACCGCAGCCAGTCAGGGACACAGCGACGGTGCCTTGAGCTTGTATAAATTAACTATGCAGGATGCTACTGCACTCTGGCACAAACGCCGTAATAGTCGGGTGTTTATGAATAAGAGCGTACGCGAAATCAGTGAAATATTATTTAGTGAATGGCAAAGCAGAAGTGCATTATTTGCAGCCAGTCTTAGTCTGGACTTGACCGGATTAAATCGGGATTACGATGTACGCCCTTTTGTGATGCAGTCCAATGAGTCGGATTATGATTTTTTAACACGTTTATGGCGTAGTGAAGGAATAAACTGGCTGATTGATGAAAAGCACTCCATTGTTCCGGTGTCTGCTACTGAGATTCAGCCGCAGAACCTGCGTTTAATCGATCATTCTCAAGCCTTTTCAGCTTTAAAACGCCGTTCAATCCGCTTCCATCGCAGTCATGCCACCGAGCAGTTTGATACGCTGACCAGTCTGATTGCCGTACGTCAGCTTAATTCCAACAGTACCCATACCCAGCGCTGGCAAGCGCAGCACCTTGCGCAGGATCAAAGCCAGTCCTTATTAAATACTCATCAGCAAAGTAGCGTGCAGGATACGGCCAGTCTGAATCTTGAAGATGCCTGGAGCATTAGTCCGGCCTGGACAGGTGATTTGAATGCCGAGGATCAGGTGACGGCATCTGGTACGGCACAACTGGAACGACTGAATCAGCAGCTCAATCATTATCATGCGCTGCAATCCAAATATTTTAAAGCCAGCAGCAGTGTACGTGATGCTCAGGTCGGGTATTGGTTTGAATTAAAACAGCATGCTGAAATTGATCAGCATCCCGTGCATGAGCGTGAATTTTTGATTTTGGGTAAACGCTTCTATAATCAGAATAATTTACCTAAAGATATTTTATTGCAGCTAGACAGCTTGCTCGGCCAAAGTGATTGGCAAATTTCGGAGGAAGAACGGCAGGCCAATGAGTTGTATATCGTCCGCCGTGACATTCCGGTCGTACCTGAATATCAGCCTTTTGCGCATCGCCCCGCTGCATATCCGCAGCGGGCTCGAGTGGTCGGGCCTGAAGGTGAAACAATCCATGTCGATGCTTGGGGAAGAGTGAAAGTTCGCTTTCTATTTACCCGAAGTGATGACCATCAACATGATGCTGGTGCAGGCAGCAATGACAATGATAGCGATTCGGCCTGGATTGATGTATTAACCCCTTGGGCTGGTGAAGGTTATGGAGTCAGATTGCATCCACGAGTTGGTGAAATGGTGGTGATTGATTTTTTTGAAGGCGATATCGATCGGCCCTTTGTTATGGGACGGATTCACGAAGCAGAACGACATCCAGTGATGTTTGATGCGAAGGGACAGTTACCAGCCACCAGAAAACTCAGTGGGATCCGTTCCCAAGAAGTAGAGGGTGAGGGTTTCAACCAGCTGCGTTTTGATGATACGACGGATCAGATTAGTGCGCAGTTACACAGTAGTCATGGTGCTAGCCAATTGAATTTAGGAAATCTCAGTCATCCTAAAGAAACCGAATCGAGTGAAGGTCGTGGGGAAGGGTTTGAACTAAGGACAGATCAGTGGGGGGTGGTACGAGCAGGGCAAGGCTTACTGATTTCGACCTATTCGCAAGATACAGCAGCAGGTAATCACCTGGATGCTAAGCCTGCCAAGAACCAGATGGAATCAAATCTGAATAACACCAAAGTTCTGAGTGACATGGCAGAAGCTCAGCAGACTGATCCGCTTGAGCTTTTTAATAGCTTAAAACAATTTCTGAATCAACTTGAGACTGAAGATGCGAGCAAAGCCACTGCATTTAAACAGGCTGTTATGGTATTAACGGCACCACATTCGATTGCGCTGAGTACAAATGAAAATATTCATTTATCTGCAGACCAGCAGATAAATTACAGTGCAGGGGAAAGTATCCATCTATCGACTCAACAGTCTCTGATTGCACATGCGCAGCACAAGATCAGCCTATTTGCTGCTCAGAACGGAGCACGCTTATATGCAGGCAAAGGTAAAATTGAAATACAGGCCCAAGATGATGCCATCGAAGCAATTGCACGGAAGGTGATTAAGCTGATTTCAACTGAAGACAAGATTGAGATCACCAGTCCGAAAGAGATCCTGCTAACCGCGGGAGGGTCTCAAATAAAGATTAATAGCAGTGGAGTATGTATCACAACTGGTGGAAAGTTTGAATGTAAAGCGGGGCAGCATTTGTTTGAAGGTGGAGCGACCGCTAAAGCTGAAATACCCAATTTACCTATAATTCAAGATATTAAGACTTTCACAAATAAATGGGATTTTTATAATCTTTTCTATGAGGCTGATTTTAAGGATGTTAAATATAAATTAATCAATAATAGAAATAATACCTATGTATTAGGCACACTTGATCAACATGGTCGAACTCAACGTATGAGTAATTATAATAACGAAGGTTACGACATTCTCATTGGTACAGAAGATAAATGGACTGTGCTTGTCGATGATGAAAATTTAGAAGAAATAGATCATATTTGTAGTTCTTGTGGGCAAGATCAAGATGAGGAAAATGAGGAATAATTATGAACTGTCTTGCAAATATTAAATTTTTAGATGCTCTTGACCAACCCATCAATGGTTTAGTTCATCAACTCTGGGTAGGTTCAACGCTAATTTCTGATTATGTTACACCTGCAAGCGGCGAATCTGTATGGATTAGGCGGCCAGTTGGCACTACTATTGATGTAAAAATAAAAAGTATTACATCGGGCCAATATAAATCTAAGGTTAAAATAGAACTTATTGGTGAAAAGGTAGTCTTTATTGTTCGTAGCCCTAAAGTACTTCTGAAAGGTTTAAACCTCTCAGCCAGGGATGTAGCAACAGGTACATATTTAAGATCAACATATATAGTCGCTGAAGGTGATTATTTATCCCGGATTGCAGCTGATAACCATACAACTACAGCGGAGTTGAGTAGGATAAATAATCTAAAAAGTGATACAGATATCCATCCAGGACAAGTACTTAAGATTCCTCTTAAAAAAACTGAAGTAACTGTTTTAGCATCTGAAAGTAAATCTAAGCTAGAAGTACCAGCATCAAGGAAGCAAGAAAAAACGAAGGTTATAGTTGTTCAGAAGAGTGATACTTTATCATTGATTGCTAAGCTTACAAGAAACTCTCCAGATGAAATTAGAAAGCTTAATAATTTAAGTAGTGATAAAATCAGTCCAAATCAAAAACTAAAAGTTTATGATCGTAAAGTTACTTCTATTTCAACTAAACCTCAAGCAGAGAAGAAAGGAGAAGATAGTTCTTTAACTCCCCCCATAGTTAAACAAAATGCCTCTGAAAATAAAGAAAAAACGCCTGTAGCTAAGGTTGAATCGCCGCTACCTGTCAATAAAAATGGTTTATTGCCACAAGCATGTGGAAGAGAAAAATATTATAAGAGAACATTAGCTCGAATAGCTGAGCTTCATTCGGTTTATCAACCTTATATTATTAAATTAATTAATACAGGGTATCAAAAACTAGGTATATGCTGGGTGATTACAGATGGTTATAGAAGTCCCTCTGCGCAAGATGCGTTATCAAGCGCTAATACAAAGGCTAAAGGATTGAGCAGTTATCATCAATATGGTCTTGCAATAGATCTATACTCTGTCCGAGATGGCGAAATCGTTCTTTTTAATAAAGAATTAAGTATAGAAGACAGAACAAAACAAACAGAGAGTGATCACAAAAAATTAGGGCCTATAGGGGAGGAGTTGGGGTTGGTTTGGGGAGGGAGGTGGAAGACTATAATAGACAATCCCCATTATGAATTACATCCTAATGGAAAAACTTGGCGTGATTTAAAACCAAAGTTATTAGAAATTGGTGTAAGTAATTATAAAAAATTGGAATTTTAATAATCAGGATATCTGTGTATGAAGCCCATTTTTTTATTAGTGTGTATTTTTTTTCTGTCTAGTAGTTGTACTGCTAAAAATTATTTATATTATAAGCATACAGGCTATGAAATTAATAATAAATTTAAAAAACTACAAGGATTTAATATTGATTATGAAGTAGAGAATGGAGGGCCTATCTTTAATAATGAGATAAGTATTTATAAAGTTAGCAAGGCTAAATGTATAATTGTATCTAAAATAGATGGTGATTCAGGGGTGTATGGTACGGAAACTATTTTATATTTTTCTAATGCTAAAATATTAGAAGGTTACAGAATAAATTATAGTTATAATTTCTTAGATGGAGAGGGTTCTAAAAAAATAAATAGATTGAACTATGAAAAAAATAGAAAAAATGAAAATTTAGATCAACTAAATAAAGAGTTAAATGGATATTTAAAGTATATTAATAAAAAAACTTTAAAAGAGTGTAGTTAAACTATTATGAAATAGCCTGATTTTTTTCTTTAATTAAATAAAACACTTTAGTTCATAAAAAAAGCCGACTTCCGTCGGCTTCTTAAATCACCCTTCCAAAACTTCTTCCAACAACTCTTCACTCGGTGCAAAGTAATATGCTCCATCTAGTGGAGTGACGAAGTGTAGCAAGCGATCATGGATCCCATCGCCAGACGTACCAAACATACGCTCTAACATTGCATCAATAATAGTTAAATCTTTGGTATAGGCAATGAAGAATAGACCTTGGTCACCACGGCCATCACCATAAGGCAAAGAATGACGGAGAATCTCCATTTCTTCGCCTTCTTCATCTTCCACTACAGTACGTGCAACGTGAGCATTTGCCGGTTTAACCTCATCCTCCAGTTCAATCGATTCCAGTTTGGTACGACCCATCACTTGCTCTTGAGTATCGACTTTCAGCTTTTTCCACTTTTCCAGATCATGCGCATAACGCTGGGCAAAAATAAATGAACTATCTTGGAAAATGCCCGTATCTTCACCGAGTAATGCCACCTCAGCACGATCATCTGGGAATTGCGGATTTTCAGTGCCATCAATAAAGCCTGTCACATCACGGCCATCAAAATAGCGAAAGCAGACACGTTCATCCAGAACTTCAACCTGATCCTGAATCCCTTCAAAAAAAGCCTGACTCAGCGCAAAACAGATATCCGCCCGTGCACTGGCAATATGAATCAGAATATCTGCCGGAACAACCGGCATTGCAAATGAACCCTGAATCGGTTCAAGCTGTTTGAAACCCGCAGGGCTTTGTGAATAAAGTCTTGACCAAAGCTCAGGACCAAAAGCGACCGCTGTTTTAATTTGTGCTTGAGGATGTTGCGTAATCAGACGATCACGAGAAGTAAAAAGATGTTCTAATTTTTCTTTGAGTGCTTCAATATTTAAGTCTTTAAGACGCAATACAATAAAGCGAGCATGATCTGAGGGGAGGGGCAAGATTACCGATTGGGCTGTCATTCATGGCTCCTGTAATGATAAATCCTGTTTTTTAATGCACATATTGTGCCTGAAGCTCTGCAGAGTGAACAGTGCAGCGCCTTATATTTAAGCAATTTTTTAGCCTGAACCTATTGGATAAGTCCTATAATATTGTGCAAGTTTTCCAGAGTTGAATGTTCATGTCCTACCAAATGTGGTTTGCCTATATGCTGGCCTGTTGGGTGATTAGTGTTTCACCCGGTGCAGGAGCAATTGCCTCGATGTCGAGTGGGCTGAATTATGGTTTTCGACATGGCTACTGGAATGCACTGGGTCTGCAACTGGCATTACTGGTGCAGATTGCAGTGGTGGCAGCCGGAGTGGGGGTGCTGTTTGCGACCACGCCATGGGCATTTTTGGTGGTAAAATGGTTTGGTGTGGGCTATTTATTATATTTGGCTATTTTACAGTGGAAAGCGCCACTACAATCCATCGAAATTAAACATGAATTGGCACGTAAATCTGCGGGAAAACTGATTTTATATGGTTTTTTGGTGAATATGAGTAATCCCAAAGCCATTGTGTTTTTACTGGCTGTATTGCCACAATTTCTGGATTTATCCAAACCACAATGGATTCAGTATGTGATTATGGCGCTGACCATGATCACGATTGATCTGATTGTGATGGCGGGCTACACGGGGCTTGCTGCAAAAGTTTTACGATTGCTCAAGTCACCAAAACAACAGAAAATTATGAACCGTAGTTTTGCAGTGCTGTTTGCTTGTGCTGCGAGCTTATTAAGCTTGGTACATCAATAACAGTATGGAATACATTTTTAAGTCTATTAATTGATTTTTAAGCATATTTCATCTGGTTTGATCGTATGAAAACAACAATAGGCGAAGCAGCATGTCAACGCCATTATGGATTTTGATCTATGTCTTACACTGCATTTTAACCAAGTGGATTATTTCGTGGGGCGGGGCAGCATATATTAGAGGCTGGAAAACATGGTTTGTGTTTAACACATCTCAATCTGAAGAATGGACGAAAGATCAGGTAATTATGATGGCGTGGTTCTTTTGGATTGCATTCACGATTTTATTTTTGATTGGGCTGTTTAATCCTGAATTTCGCTTTTATAAATTAAAGAATAGTCTGTGATAATTGCGCCAAGAATTCATGTTCAGTCATCACAACAATGCTATGCTGTTTAAAGAGTGCAGCGGTAACACCATCACCCTGAATTTTATGTCCTGAAAATGATCCGTTATAAATCAAATCACTACCACAAGAGGGACTGTGGGCTTTAAGAATTGCATGTGTGGCGTGAAAGTCTTGCGCAACTTTTAAAGCGAGATATGCACCTTGTATAAAAGCTTGAGAAACATCATTGCCTAGAATATCTATAACTAAAGATTTTTGCGCAAGTACATCTAAGCCTGAACCATTTTGAATTTCGGCAGGTGGACGTGGAATCGGTAGTCCACCTGAGATTTCAGGACACAGACTGATATATTGATTTGGAACTAAAGATTCGAGCACTTCTTTGACAAGGCAATCCTTGCCATCGTAACGAACTTTTTGACCGAGCAAACAGGCACTCACAAAGTAGCGTTTAGTCCCCATGTCCTAGCTCAGCTTTTTAAATTTTTGAAAGATAAACATCATTGCAAATAACACTGCCATGGTCAGCACAATGGTCAGCCCAGTTGAAGTATTAAGGCCTGCGCTCGACCAGAGGCCTACTGTCACACCAATCTGTGCAATCACGAATGCCCAGATCACCATTTGGCGTGGAGAGTTTGCCAAAAGGCGAGCAGTCAGAGCAGGAATAACCAACAATGCACCCATCAATAGGGAACCGACTGCACGTAAAGCCAGTACGGTAAACAGTGCCAATAGCAACATAAAGATCAGGCGTTGCCATTTGGCATTTACCCCTTCACTGACCGCCATATCCGGATCAATCGCGATCTGAATCTGGGCTTGCCAGCTTTTATATAAAACACCTAAGGCCAGAATGATCACAATGGCAAACGTGGGCAAGTCCGTCCAGGAAATGGTCAGTAGATCACCGAATAAATAGCTGAGCAGTTCAGGTCTTAAACTTGGTAAATGTTGAATAAACAATAAACCCGAGCAAAGTAAGGTCGCTGAACACAGTGCAAGCAGGGCATCATTGGGGAGGCGGGGATCATGTAGCACCCACAGAATGGCAACCAGCAATAATGCCAAGAAGGTCACGCCCATCCACAGCGGTAGACTTAAGGCGCCTGCAATCGCAACACCTAGTAAAGTACCATGTGCCATAGTATCAGCAAAAAACGACATACGACGCCACAGCATCAAGCAGCCTAGCGGTGCCGTCAGAAACACCAGTAGCGTGCCCATAATCCATGCAGGTAAAAGGAGTTGTAACCAATCCATCATGGTTTAAGCTTCCGGCTCGGGGTGAATATGAGGGCGCGTATCATGCTGACACGGCGTAGCAGAATCGCCATGCGCACAATGATCATGATGATGTTGATAGAACACCCGATTGGTGCCAAAAATCGCTTGATATTCCGGATGTTGCTGTACGCTTTCTGGCAGGCCACTGCAACAGATATGTTTGTTTAAGCACACCACACGAGTCGTCCCTTGCATCACCCATTGCAGGTCATGTGACACCATTAATACGGCACAGCCATATTTTCCCGGCAAGTTACGCACATATTCATACAGTTCAGCTTCGGATTGAATGTCCAGACCTTGCATCGGTTCATCCAGTACCAGAATATCCGGCTGGCGTAATAAGGCCCGTGCCAAGAGCACCCGCTGCCGCTCACCGCCTGAAAGTTGCTGAACTTTGGAATCTTGCAGTTTACTAATGCCAGTATCGCGAATAATTTCAGTTTTGATTTTGGATGGACATTTTTCCAGCGCCAGTAAATCTTTGACCCGCAGCGGCAAGCTATGCGATGGATTGAATTTTTGCGGCACATAAGAGAATTTCAGTTTACGTGCAGTTTTGATCTCACCGGATTGCGGTTTTAAAATGCCAAGCATGACTTTAATTAAAGTCGACTTGCCTGCACCATTCGGGCCAATCAGCGTCACAATCTCTTTTTCTTGCAATGAAAAATCAATGGCTTTTAAAATATCACGCTCATCAATCTTGACCCAGATCTGGGAGAGCTGAATCAGGGGGGAGGCACTTAAGCTTTGTTGCGACACTGCTGACAGATTCCTGAAATTTCAATAATGCTGTGATGTGCGCTAAAGTCATCCGAGCTTGCAAGTGCATCAAGTTGGTCAAGCAGACCTTGCGCTGATGCTTCTGTCACCGCTTTACATTCAGTACAGATTAAAAAAGCCGCCTGATGTCCTTCACGTGGATGGCAACAAGGAATATAGGCATTGATCGAGGTCAGGCGGTGAATCAGCCCTTTACCCAATAAAAAATCCAAGGTTCGGTATACCGTAGGTGGCGCTGCAGGACGATCACTGGCATTTTTCATTTGTGCCAGTAAATCATAAGCCCCCATCGGGCCAGTCGCATTTAAAATGAGTTCCAGCACTTCTTTACGCAAAGGGGTAAGGCGTGCGCCTGTTGCTGCACAAAGACTTTCCGCTTCAGCAAGACGTTGTGCGACATTGGGATGGTCGTGCACGCCGTGCAATGCGTTGTGGTGTTCGTGCGAACAAGAACCCATAGTTCACCTCAAGTGCGAAACTGAAAATTAATAGATTTCAAATCTTAACATGAAGCGTTCAGAGTTTCGATTGGGCATAGGTATTTTTGTATTTTTGTTATATTATAACACTTACTAATTTTCTCGTTTTTAAGTGATTTCTACTCATGTTCCGTCTCCTTGCAATGGGTCTTTTGGCTTTGTTCAGCACACTCAGTTGGTCACAAAGTCTGGTGGTCTCGACTCAGCCGATCTATCTGATTGCCAAGAAAATTACCCAGGGCGTGGAACAGCCGACTTTATTACTGGCCAATCAGAGCGGACATGATGTCAGTCTGACCCCGGCACATCGTAAAATCATTCAGGATGCCGGTCTGGTGATCTGGTTGGGTCAGGCGCATGAAGCACCGCTGGCCAAAGTGCTGAATGACAGTCATAAAGGTATCGCTATTTTGGAATCCGGTATTTTGACCACATTGCCGATGCGTAACCCGCGTGGTGAGGCCTTAAAAAATACGGTAGATACGCATGTCTGGCTCGATCCAAACAATGCCGTAAGGATTGGCTTCTTTATTGCGGCGCTGCGTTCGCAACAATTGCCGGAGAACCGTGAACTGTACTGGAAAAATGCACGCGACTTTGCGCAAAGCATGTTTGCGACGGCCCAGCGTTATAGTTCCAGCACTAAAGCCAAAGCTTACTGGTCGTATCATGATGCCTATCAATATCTGGAACGTCCCTTGAATCTGAAGTTCATGGGCGCACTGACCGATGATCCACATGTCTCGCCAACTGTGGCACAAATCAAGTTCTTACAGGATCATCGCCCACAGCCTAAAATGTGCCTTCTGGCCGAAGGTCATGCCAGTGAAAATCAGTACCGAAAACTGAAACCGGTGGTGTTTCAGCATGTCGATGAAAGCATGAGCGGGGCAGGGGACTTTGTGCAAGCCTGGCAGCAATTAGCAGCAGAAACCCAGAAGTGCGTATTAAATGCACGCTAATGATTTAAAAAATAGACAGATTTTGATTAGTTTAACAGCATTGCCCCGATTTAAAAAAACACGACTAAGGTCGGGAAAAGATTGCATGTTCAGGGGTGTAACTCTATAATGCCTGCGATTAAAAATAATCACCTGTTAAACTTGTCAAGCATGATTGCTGTGAGTGAATAAATAATGAGCCGAACTAGTCGCTTGATTGACCGACGATTAGCGAAAGCTTTGGTCCTCCTGCAAGCCTGTATGATCCCTGTTTCAGCCTTGATCGGCTGGGTCGTGAAAGACTCAACCGCAGCCTTGAGTGCAGCATTAGGTGCGCTCGTTTGTTGGCTCGCGACTTGTTATTTTTCGTGGCAATCGTTTCGAGCAGCAGGAGCCCGCGCGTCTAAACAAGTTCTTTCGAACATGTATAAAGGCTTAATGGGAAAGTTTGCAATTGTGATTGTTGGTTTCATTTTAATTTTAAGCAATGTCGAACCGTTGTCAGCGGTGGCGTTGTTTTGTGGTTTTATACTTGTTCAAGCCATGTCGTGGGTCGCTCCGTTTTGGGCGTCACGTCTACAAAAATGAGTATAGACACAACAAGAAATTGAAAAGTTTTTCAGGAGCAGGCGAGATATCAAGCAGCACGCGATATTCGTTTGTTCTATTAGTTTTTTGACATTGACCAGGTGTGATTTATGGCTGCTGAAGAACATGCCCTTACTTCGACCGAGTATATCAAGCATCACTTGACCAACATGACCTATGGCAAAATGCCAGATGGTACATGGAAATTGGCCGAGAGCGGTGCTGAAGCTCAACAGATGGGGTTCACTGCTATTCACTTGGATTCAATGGGTTGGTCTATCGGACTGGGTCTGATTTTCTGTTTGTTATTCTGGTTGGTTGCGAAAGCGGCTAATGCTGGTGTTCCTACCAAGTTCCAGTCTGCAATTGAAATGATTATCGAGTTTGTAGATTCAAGTGTACGTGATACCTTCCACGGGAAGTCTCGATTAATTGCACCCTTAGCTTTAACCATTTTCGTGTGGATTTTCCTCATGAACTTGATGGATTTGATCCCTGTTGACTTTATTCCTTATGTAGCTCAACACGCGATTGCTTCTATGCTGGGTGTAGACCCTCATCAGGTTTACTTTAAAATTGTTCCGACTACAGATCCAAACGTTACCCTCGGTATGTCTATTTCTGTATTCTTCTTGATCATTTTCTATAGTATTCGTGAGAAAGGTGTTGGCGGCTTCGTTGGTGAGTTAGCACTTAACCCATTTAACCCAAGTAACCCAGTTGCTAAAGTGCTTTTGATTCCATTCAACTTATTGTTGGAATTGACCACTTTCTTGGCGCGACCAGTTTCATTGGCTCTACGACTGTTCGGTAACATGTATGCGGGTGAGTTAATCTTCATTCTTATCGCGTTATTACCGTTCTGGATCCAGTGGGCGTTGTCTGTGCCTTGGGCGATTTTCCACATTTTGATTATTACGCTACAAGCATTCATTTTCATGATGTTGACTATCGTGTACATGAGTATGGCAAGCGAAAAGCATTAATGGTATTGCCTAACTGTCAACGGATGGTTGGGCACACAATTTTTTAACTTAATTTGGTATAAAACCTAACCTCTGAGGAATTATCATGGAACTCACTTTAGGTCTAGTTGCAATTGCATCTGCTATCTTGATCGCTTTCGGTGCTTTAGGTACTGCGATTGGTTTTGGTCTTCTAGGCGGCCGTTTCCTTGAAGCTGTTGCTCGTCAACCAGAATTGGCTCCGCAACTTCAAACTCGTATGTTCTTAATCGCAGGTCTTCTTGATGCTGTGCCTATGATCGGTGTTGGTATTGGCTTGTTCTTCATCTTCGCTAATCCATTTGTAGGTTAATCAGCTTAATTCCGAAATTCACTATTTGAGGAATTTGCAATGAATATCAACCTCACATTGTTTGGCCAAGCGATTGCGTTTGCGATTTTTGTCGCGTTCTGCATGAAGTTTGTATGGCCACCACTAATCAATGCGATTAGTGAACGTCAGCGTCGTATCGCTGATGGCTTAAATGCTGCTGAAAAAGCGAAAGCTGACCTTGCAGATGCGCAAGCACAAGTGAAAGCTGAACTGGACACGGCAAAAGCACAAGCGGCTCAATTGATCGAACAAGCGAACCGTCGTGCAGCACAGTTGGTAGAAGAAGCGCGTACTCAAGCATCTGCTGAAGGTGAGCGTATTCGTCAACAAGCGAAAGAAGCTGTTGATACCGAAATCAATTCTGCTCGCGAAGAATTGCGTCAACAAGTGGCTGCTCTTGCAGTGACTGGTGCTGAGAAAATTCTTAGCCAGCAAGTTGATGCAGAAGCTCACAATGCCATGCTGACTCAGCTGGCTGCTAAACTTTAAGAGAGGCAGATTATGGCTGAACTCTTGACGTTAGCACGCCCTTATGCAAAAGCAGCATTTGCTTACGCTTCTGAGCAGGGTGCAACTGACTCTTGGTCAACTGCACTTGAATTGCTCAGTGCTGCGGTGCAAGACGAAGCATTTTCAGCTTATCTAAATCGCCCGGAGCTTACACCTGCTGAGCAGGTGTCTCTTTTTGCCAAAGTTTTAGGTGAAGACCAAACTGCAGCAGTGTCTAACTTCCTGACATTGCTTGCTGAAAACAACCGTTTGACGCTTCTTCCTGAAATTGCTGCAGAATATGAACAGCTCAAATCACAGAATAATAATACTGTGGATGTTGTGATTGAATCAGCATTCCCATTAACTTCTGTTCAGGAACAATTACTGACGCATGCATTAGAGAAGAAATTCGAAGCTGCAGTAAGTGTTTCTGTAGAAGTGAAACCAGAGCTTATTGCTGGTGTAGTTATTCGTGCAGGCGACCAAGTGATAGATGATTCTGCGCTTAACAAGCTTGAGAAAATGCGTACTCGTCTTCTTGCTTAAGAAATAAGAAGACTGAACTTTAAAAAGATTGAGGTATAGCGCAATGCAACAACTGAATCCATCCGAGATCAGTGCGCTCATTAAACAGCGTATCGGCGATCTGGACACCAGCGCAACCGCTAAGAACGAAGGGACCATTGTTATGGTTTCCGACGGTATTGTGCGTATTCACGGCCTTGCTGATGCAATGTACGGTGAAATGATCGAATTCGACGGCGGCCTTTATGGTATGGCACTGAACCTAGAACAGGATTCAGTGGGCGTCGTTGTTTTAGGTAACTACTTAAGCCTTCAAGAAGGTCAAAAAGCGCGTTGCACAGGTCGTGTATTAGAAGTTCCGGTTGGTCCAGAACTTTTAGGCCGTGTAGTCGATGCTTTGGGTAACCCGATTGATGGTAAAGGCCCGATCGATGCTAAATTAACTGATGCTGTTGAAAAAGTAGCACCAGGCGTAATTTGGCGTCAGTCAGTGGATCAACCTGTACAAACTGGTTATAAATCAGTAGATACAATGATCCCTGTAGGCCGTGGTCAGCGTGAGTTGATCATTGGTGACCGTCAAACTGGTAAAACAGCAATGGCGATCGACGCGATCATCGCTCAGAAAAACTCTGGCATTAAATGTGTATACGTAGCAATTGGTCAAAAACAATCGACTATCGCTAACGTAGTACGCAAGCTGGAAGAAACTGGCGCTATGGCGTACACCACTGTTGTCGCAGCAGGTGCATCTGATCCAGCAGCAATGCTGTATTTGGCTCCGTACTCTGGCTGTACAATGGGTGAATACTACCGTGACCGTGGTGAAGATGCGTTAATCATTTATGATGACTTGTCTAAGCAAGCTGTTGCGTATCGTCAAATTTCATTGCTTTTACGCCGTCCACCAGGTCGTGAAGCTTATCCAGGTGACGTGTTCTATCTACACTCGCGTCTACTTGAACGTGCTTCTCGTGTATCTGCTGACTACGTTGAGAAATTCACTAACGGTGAAGTTAAAGGCCAAACTGGTTCATTAACTGCATTGCCGATTATTGAAACTCAAGCGGGTGACGTATCTGCATTCGTACCAACCAACGTAATTTCGATTACTGATGGTCAGATCTTCCTTGAAACATCATTATTCAACGCAGGTATTCGTCCTGCTGTGAACGCGGGTATCTCTGTATCTCGTGTTGGTGGTTCAGCGCAAACCAAGATCATCAAGAAATTGTCTGGTGGTATCCGTACTGCTTTGGCGCAATACCGTGAATTGGCAGCATTTGCTCAGTTCGCTTCTGATCTTGACGAAGCAACTCGTAAGCAACTTGAACATGGTCAACGTGTAACTGAGTTAATGAAGCAAAAACAATATGCTCCATACTCAATTGCTGACCAGGCTGTTTCAATTTATGCATCTAACGAAGGCTACATGGCTGACGTAGACGTTAAGAAAATCGTAGACTTTGATGCTGCGTTAATTTCTTACTTCCGTTCAGAACATGCTGCGTTAATGCAACAAATCGATGCCTCTGGTGATTACAACAAAGACATCGAAGCTGCAATCAAAGCAGGTATTGAAAGCTTTAAAGCGACTCAAACTTACTAATTTAGCAACTTGCTAGATTAGTGTTGGTTTGGTTCACGGAATCAACCTTCGGAAGCTCGCAAGGGCTTTCGAATACTAGGTTAAGCGTATGGCAAATTTAAAAGAAATTCGCGCCAAAGTAGCTAGTATCAAGAGCACGCAAAAGATTACTCGAGCGATGCAAATGGTAGCAGCTTCTAAGATGCGTCGTGCGCAAGAGCGCATGGCTCAAGGCCGTCCGTATGCCGAAAATATGCACCGTGTAATTGCTCATTTGGTCCAAGCGAACCCTGAATACAAACACCGTTATATGGTTGAACGCCCGGTTAAGCGCGTTGGCTATATCATTGTGTCTTCAGATCGCGGCCTTGCTGGTGGTTTGAACATTAACCTGTTCAAGAAAGTGGTAAAACACGTTCAACAGCAACAAGAGCAGTCAATTGAAGTTCAATTTGCTTTAATTGGTCAAAAAGCGGTTTCGTTTTTTAAAAACTACGGCGGTAAAGTGCTTGGGGCGACGACGCAAGTCGGTGATACTCCGAGTCTTGAGCAGTTATCTGGTTCTGTACAGGTGATGTTGGATGCTTATGATAAAGGCGAGTTAGATCGTATTTATCTAGTGTCAAACGGCTTTGTCAATGCCATGACTCAAAATCAAAAGATCGAACAACTTGTTCCTTTGGCTGCTGCTGAAGAAGACAAGACTCTTAACCGTCAATACGGTTGGGATTATATCTACGAGCCTGAAGCTGAAGAGCTTTTAAATGGCTTGTTGGTTCGCTATATCGAGTCTGTGGTGTATCAAGGTGTGATTGAAAACATCGCATGTGAGCAGTCTGCACGTATGGTCGCTATGAAAGCAGCGACAGACAACGCAGGTGAGATCATTAAGAGCCTGCAACTTATTTATAACAAGCTGCGTCAAGCCGCGATTACTCAGGAAATTTCTGAGATCGTTGGTGGTGCCGCTGCCGTTTAACATTATTTTGAATTGAGGAGACAGCAATGAATAGCGGTCGTATCATTCAGATCATCGGCGCGGTTATCGACGTCGAGTTTGAACGCAACAGCGTTCCTAAGATCTATGACGCTCTCCAAGTAGATGGTACTGAAACTACTTTAGAAGTTCAGCAACAGCTTGGTGATGGCGTAGTTCGTACTATTGCAATGGGTTCTACTGAAGGCCTTAAGCGTGGTTTGAACGTAGTTAACACTGGTGCGCCGATTTCTGTACCTGTAGGTACAGCGACTCTAGGCCGTATCATGGACGTGCTTGGTCGCCCGATCGACGAAGCTGGTCCTGTTGCGACTGAAGCGCGTTTACCAATTCACCGCTCTGCACCTTCTTATGCAGAACAAGCAGCTTCTACTGACCTTTTAGAAACTGGTATTAAAGTCATCGACTTGCTATGCCCGTTCGCTAAAGGTGGTAAAGTTGGTCTGTTCGGTGGTGCCGGTGTTGGTAAAACTGTAAACATGATGGAATTGATCAACAACATCGCGAAAGCTCACTCAGGTTTATCTGTGTTTGCTGGTGTTGGTGAGCGTACTCGTGAAGGTAATGACTTCTATCACGAAATGAAAGATTCTAACGTTCTAGACAAAGTAGCAATGGTCTACGGTCAGATGAACGAGCCACCGGGTAACCGTTTACGCGTAGCGTTGACTGGTTTGACCATGGCTGAATATTTCCGTGACGAGAAAGACGAAAACGGTAAAGGCCGTGACGTACTATTGTTCGTAGATAACATCTATCGTTATACACTAGCGGGTACTGAAGTATCAGCACTTCTAGGTCGTATGCCATCTGCAGTAGGTTACCAGCCTACACTTGCAGAAGAGATGGGTGTTCTTCAAGAACGTATTACATCGACTAAGTCTGGTTCTATTACGTCAATCCAAGCGGTATACGTACCTGCCGATGACTTGACAGATCCATCGCCTGCTACAACGTTTGCTCACTTGGACGCAACTGTTGTATTGAGCCGTGACATCGCATCTTCTGGTATTTACCCAGCGATCGATCCACTAGACTCAACTTCACGCCAGTTAGATCCGTTAGTTGTTGGTCAAGAGCATTATGAAATTGCACGTTCTGTACAGAACGTATTGCAACGTTATAAAGAGCTTAAAGACATCATCGCGATTCTTGGTATGGACGAGCTTGCTGAAGAAGATAAACTGGTTGTTTACCGTGCGCGTAAAATCCAGCGTTTCTTCTCTCAACCGTTCCACGTAGCTGAAGTATTTACTGGTGCTCCTGGTAAATTAGTATCTCTTAAAGAAACGATTCGTGGCTTTAAAGGTCTTCTAGCTGGTGAATACGATCACATCCCAGAACAAGCGTTCTACATGGTTGGTGGTATTGACGAAGTGATTGCTAAAGCTGAGAAACTTTAATTAGTTCCCTAATTTAGGAGATTCTCATGGCGACTATGCAATGTGACGTTGTAAGTGTTCAAGAGTCTTTGTACTCAGGCACTGTAACTATGCTAATTGCTAAAGGTGCTGGCGGTGAGTTAGGTATTATGCCTGGTCACGCTCCGCTGGTAACTTTGCTCCAACCTGGCGCGATCCGCGTTATTTTGGAAAACGGTACAGAAGAATTAATCTATGTATCTGGTGGTGTTCTAGAAGTTCAACCGCATGTTGTTACGGTTCTTGCAGATACTGCAGTCCGTGCAGAAAACTTAGATGAAGCTGCAATTATTGAAGCGCGTAAACACGCTGAACAATTGCTAGCAAATCAAAAGGGCGATTTGGACGCTGCTGCTGCTTTGGCTGCTCTTGCAGAAACTGCTGCTCAGCTGGAAACGATCCGCAAAATCAAAAACCGCGCAATGTAATTGCAGGTTTAAGATTGAAGAAACCACCCGAAAGGGTGGTTTTTTTATATACTTAATTTTTTAATACCTAAAAAATAATGAAATTAAATACCTTAAATCCTATTTTTCAGGATTCAGAATTTAAAAATACAATAGCTCATAAGAAAGTACTCTGTATAAAATGTAAGACTCTTATCAAACATGAAGTATTAGTTGATATATCTGATTCTGATTTTAATCATAGTCCTATTGATTTCTACTTCAATTATAGAATTTTAAAATGTATTAATTGCGGTACTATTAGTTATCAAACCAAAACTTTATATTCTGAAGATGTTTATCAAATAGGATATGAGTTGAATGGTGATCCTATTTACGATGAGGCTGCAACTTATAGTGTTTTTCCAATGAGAGATGAGGAAACTGCTTTTTCAATCGAATTTGAAAAAATTTTACCTATAGAAATTTATAATATATATGAGGAAGTAATTGTTGCATTAAATAATAAAATGCCTTTATTGACTGGTTTAGGTCTAAGAACTCTTTTAGAACAGATCATTAAGTACTTTGGTAATTCTAACGATTTGGGTCTGATTTTAAATCAGTTTGAGCAAGATGGATTTATTTCGACCAAACAACGAGCTTTACTTGATGATATTAGATATTTAGGAAATGATGCAGCACACCGTGCGGATACTAAATCTAGAAAAGAATTAATTTTGCATTTAAAGGTTTTAGAAAATTTAATTCAGCAACTTTTTGTATACTACAATCTAGATCAAGCAGAAATAAAGCAAACTAAAAGTATAAAGTTGAAACCCTCACCTAAATATGCCATTCCAGTAGTAAGAGAAACTACTCAAAAAAGAAAGCCCAAGAAAAAGTTATAAAGCTCCTGCATGTATTGTGCTTTGTACCGCTCGATATAACTTTTACCCTTTCTCAGTAATGTTTTGAACCAATCTGTAAGCAGGCACACGCCATAAAAGAATCAATGATAAGTTAAATAATTCGAACAGATACTTGCTTGTTATAACTTCATTTGACTGGGTTCAGAACAGGCGAAACTTATAATTGAAAAAGGGAAAATCATGGCTTATCAATCTATTAATCCATTTACCAATCAAAAATTGAAAGACTACCCCTCCCATAGCGATCAAGATATTCAAAATGCCCTCGATACCGCAGAAAAAATCCTGAAATCGGAATGGGCTCAAAAGGCCGATACCCGTATTGAGGTACTGCGCAAGCTGGCTAGCAGTATGCGTGAGCGAAAGTCGGAACTGGCCAAGCTCATGACGCTGGATATGGGTAAACTGATCAAGCAGAGTGAAGGTGAAATCGAAACCTGCGCCAAAATTGCTGAATACTATGCTGATCATGCCAAAGAATTTTTAGCGCCTGTGTCCTACGAAACGGAACTGGGAGAATCCTGGGTTGAGCATCATCCATTGGGCATTGTTATGGCAGTTGAACCGTGGAATTTTCCGTTTTATCAATTAATGCGGGTTTTTGCACCGAACTGTGCCATCGGTAATCCGGTTCTGGCAAAACATGCCGGAATTGTACCGCAATGTGCCGAAGCTTTTGAACAACTGATCTTGGATGCAGGCGCACCCAAAGGTGTCTGGACCAACCTGTTTATTAGCAGTGATCAGGTTGCTGAGGTGATTGCAGATAAACGTGTACGTGGTGTGGCACTCACAGGTTCAGAAGGTGCGGGCAGTGCTGTCGCTGAGCAGGCCGGAAAACATCTTAAAAAATCAACGCTGGAACTGGGCGGTAATGATGTCTTTATTGTGCTGGATGATGCTGATCTGGAAAAGGCCATCAAGATAGGCTGCCAAGCTCGGGTGAACAATACCGGTCAAGTCTGTACAGCAGCCAAGCGCTTTATCCTACATGAAAAAATTGCCGAACAATTCAAGGCTGGCATGATCAAGGTATTTGAAGGGTTAAAAATTGGCGATCCGCTTGATCCTGAAACCACATTGGGTCCACTGTCTTCCGCTGACGCTTTGGAAAAGCTGACTGAACAGGTCGATAAGGCGGTAGAACATGGTGCGAAAGTGGTCACTGGTGGTAAGCCGTATGAGCATGCAGGCAATTTCTATCAGCCGACGATTTTGGAAAATATCAGCCGAGATAATCCGGCCTGGTATGAAGAATTCTTTGGTCCGGTTGCCCAGATTTATGTGGCCAAGGATGAGGATGAGATTGTTTCGATTGCCAATGATTCCAATTATGGTCTGGGTGGCGTGATTCATTCACAAGATATCGAGCGGGCGAAAAAGCTGGCTTCACGTGTCGAAACGGGCATGATCTGGATTAACTGGTTTACCGATACCACGCCGGAATTACCATTTGGCGGGATGAAGAACTCCGGTTATGGCCATGAACTGTCGATTGATGGTTTCAAAGAATTTGTGCAAAAGAAACTGGTCGTGGTCAAAAGCCCGAAGAAATAAGAGATTGATTGAACAAAGAAGCCACTATTCAGTGGCTTCTTTGTTCTGGATATTCTTCGCGTTGACCACCGTCATAACTGGCAAAACGCGGTTGTTCTCGTGGAAATGATGGTTCAGTGTTTGGCCAAGGCCAAGTACCAAACTGGGTGTCACGATAACGGCGAAAAGCAGCATCCAGTTCCTGCTGAGTATTTAACACAAAGGGCCCACGCATTGCCACAGGCGCACCAATCGGTTCACCTTCTAGCCATAAAATATGTGATTCCAGTAAACCACCTTTGAGATGAATATCCTGATCTGGTTTGAGTTCTATCAGATGCTTGACCTGTATTTTCTGTCCTTCCAGCTCCAGACTTTTGCCTTGGTAGAAATAACAAAAACGCGTCGCGCTCGCAGTACTTGCCGGAATAATCAGCTCTGCCTCAGGCGCAAGTGTGATCAGGTAAATATTGACCCTGTTTTCAGCAGGTGCTGCCCAAGAATGGGGTGGACGATCCAGTGCTTCGGTATCTTTAAACTGCCCTGAAATGACCCGAATATCCGCTTTAGGTCCGGCTGCATTGGCTGAAAATACATGCGGAATCTGTTCACGCCACAACATTTTATAATCGGCCGGCTGCTTTTTCTGTTCCGGTGAGGAATTCAGCCAGATTTGAAACAGCTCCAGAGGATTATCCTGATCTTGATGAACTAAGGGAAACATTTCGCAGTGCTGTACCCCATTGCCGGTGGTCAGCCATTGCACATCACCTGCGGCATAACGTCCCGAGTTTCCGAGCGAGTCAAAATGGTCGACATAACCGCGCTCGACAATGGTAATGGTTTCAAAACCGGTATGCGGATGCTCCGGAAAGCCGGGAATTTGCTCGCCATAATACATGTCATATTCATGCTGATACGGCGGTGTAACTGGCCCTAATTGGGCATTGCCTTGTGGATAATGATCCTGATGGTGAACAGTAAAAATAAAGGGATCTTTCAGGTCAAGTCGGGATTCGACCGGAACAACAGAATACAGCACTGAATTCGACATGATTGAACTCCTGATTATTTTATTAGATATAAGCTTTTAATTTAAATTAGTTTTTATAATAAATCACAGTGTAAAGCAGATAAGGCGATTGAGGAAGATGCTTTCCGATCTATCGCCTTAGATGAAGGTTTAGGTATTTTCCTGTTCAGTCGTACTGTCTGATTTTTGCTCTGGATTCTGGATCAGCAGCCCCGCCAGTTTGATCATTTCAGCTTGCACATTGACCATCTGCGATTCAATTTTTTTCAGGTCGATCTGGCTTAAATCCATGTCACCATTCAACAGCGGTGAGGCCAAGACTTGCTGATTGGCACTCATGATATTGCTGCGGATCTGGTCAATTTCCTGACTTTTTAAGTTCAGGTTGCCGAGTACCTGATTAAAGCTGTTGAGTTGCTGTTGTAACTGGGTTGCGGTGGACTGCAGTTGCTGAGTATCCTTGGCTTCTACTGCACTTTGTAGCTCAGTCTGAGTCTGCTTCAACTGTTCCACATAACTGCCTGCTTTCAGCTGTAAGTCAGCCACATCACGAACCATATAAAACATATTGCCCGATCTAAGCTCAGTTGGTGCGGTAGCGCCAGTTTGCGGCTGGCTGGCAGTGTCAAGATCGGAACTACGAGTTTCCGCTTGCTCAGTGGGTGCTTCAACTGCCTGTTCACATCCCATCAGTAAAATCCCTGAGCTAAATAATGCAAAAGGAAGAACGGCATTGGCAAGAATCTTGGACATGGAATCAGGGTCTCGGTGCAGGTGGAAATATTTCATGATTTAATATAGGGACAAACTATGGAGATAAAAAAGATTGTTGCAAAGTTATAACAAATTTACTGAAGCGCAGACCGTCTTCGATTAAAAATGCTTAAAAAATAAAGATAAAACTCACGTTTTCAACTCAATAAATTGTTTGGGCTGTAATGATGTTAAGAAACGGAGAATTCTGGATATGCATGCTTACATTCTCCCTATTCACTTGATCCAGTACGGGTTTCTCATACGCGTAGAATGCATTTGATATAGAAAATACGCTTGCTTTTACTCAATGGTTTATTGCTTCAAGTGTATTGTTAATCTAACCGAGGATCATTGCAGATTAGGCCTGTTAGATTGATGAACAGGCGACGAACTATAGCCAAAAATAAAAGTTGAGGGCGAATTATAGATAGGATTTATATGAATTATTATGTATTTAGCTCGCTGTGTTTAAATTACAAAGTAAGTATCTATTGGGTAAATACATACTTACTTTGCGATGAGCAATTATTTGGCCAGTTCGGCATTTACCGCATCCACAATTCGCGGATCATCTGCAGTAATGTCAGGCGCAAAACGTGCAACCACTTCGCCATTTTTATTGATCAGAAATTTCTCAAAGTTCCATAACACTTCAGGCGGTTGGTTTGGAGTCAGGCCATAATCGACCAGATCTTTCCACCACGGGCCTTCACCGATCCGCTCTGGTACAGCTTGAGTCAGCGTGGTATAGAGCGGATGCTTGTCTTCGCCCGCCACAGAAATTTTAGCAAAGAGCGGGAAGTCGACCTGATAATTGACAGAGCAGAATTCCTGAATCTCTGCTTCGCTACCCGGTTCCTGCTCCAGAAAGTTATTGGCAGGGAAGCCCAGAATTTCCAGACCTTGCATTTTTTTGTCTTTATACAGCTTTTGCAAACCTTCATATTGCGGAGTCAGACCACATTTCGATGCCACGTTCACCACAAGCAATACCTTGCCCTGATACTGGTTTAAGGTGGTTTCCGGGCCTTGAATGGTTTTGACTGGAATGTCATATACAGAGCGAGTCATTAGATTTCCTGTTTATTCAGACTGAATCGATCTTTGTTTTAACGGGTATTTAGATTCAATACAAGTAACAGCTGCTGAGGCAGGAGGCTTAAATCGGTAAATTGCCTGAATATCATGTGAAAAATCTATTATGCTAGGGTGCGCAAATAGCAATCGCTAAATAACAAGACAAGCGACACATGGATGAGGGTATGACACAGCAGCACAAAGCAGTCTGGTGGGCAATGGTATTGCCATTGGCTGCAGTTTTTATTTGGTCCTTAAACATGACGGTGACACGTTATGTGGCGGATTATATTTCTCCCATCAGTATCAGTTTTTACCGCTGGGTACTGGCACTGCTAATTTTAAGCCCATTTCTGTTGCCCAAGGTCAAAGCAGCCTGGCCAGAGATTCGCCCACATCTTGGACACTTTGCAGTTTTGAGTGCCTTGGGGATGGTGCTGTATCAAGGATTGGCCTATAGCTCTGCACACTTTACCACTGCGACCAATATGGGGCTGATCAATGCCTTTATTCCTATTTTTACCATTATTGTGGGTATTTTCGTCTTAAAAATTCGCCCGACACAGGCTGCGGTACTGGGGAGTCTGCTGTCTTTTATTGGGCTGATGTATGTCATGGCCCAAGGGCAGGGGTTGCATTTCTTGACGGTGGGCGACAGTTATATCGGTGATTTGCTGATGCTGATCGCAGTATTTTTCTATGCCTGCTATGGCGTCTTGCTGAAAAAATGGCAGATTCAGATTCCATTGTTGCTGAGTCTGTATATCCAGATTTTTATGGCCTGTCTCTATCATATTCCGTTGGTACTTTACTTCGGTCTGGACAGTATCAATAGCCATAATGCAGCCAGTATTGTTTATGCCGGAATTTTTCCTTCTATTTTAGCTCCGTTCTTTTGGATGATGGCGGTACAGCAACTCGGTCCAAATCGTAGCAGTATTTTTATGAATCTGATGCCGGTTTTTACCGCGATAGTCGCCTATCTCTGGTTAGGTGAAGCCTGGACCATGTATCACAGTATTGGAGGTGGTATCATTTTACTGGGAATTATATGGGCACAATATCCGGGAAGAGCAAAGTGATAAGCTAAGGAACAGTTTATCAAGATATTAATTGTTTGAATATTAAGCAAGCAATCAAGGTTTTTTAATTGAAATAGCCTGTTAAATCCCAATTTTTAAATGTGAAAATAAATATAAAAATCTTAATTTATTTTAAAACTGGAATAGAAAGAGCAAGATAGTTTGAATTTTGGTTAAAAGTTGCCTAGTATTAATAGAAAATATGTATTAATTGAGTTTTTTATTGTACTTGTCGTTGCACTAATTTTCTCTCATAATGCATCCATCGAGAATGATTAAACATATTTTTCCTTGTTTTATCAAACTCCCAGAGATTTCTGAACCCTCTGGATGTGATTTATGCACATCCTTTTTTATGCTCAACCATCCCTATATGGTTGAGCTTTTTTTTGTCTTAAAACTTTAGTCGAGCTTGAATATCTGAGTCGACTGAGAACCAACTTAGTCGCGAATAATCGCCCCACTGACGGCGTCAATAATCCGGCTCGGTTGCTGGCTTAACCCTAAGTCACCATTCAGATAATTCAGATTCTGATCAAAGTAGCGAATCGCATCTTGCAGTGAACGTGCCGGTTCCAATCCTGAAGGATTGGCACTGGTAGACACAATAAAACCGCCAAAGGCCTGACACAGTGCCATACAGAGTGGATGGTTGGTAACGCGAACCGCCACTTTGGGATGATCGCCCTTAATCCAGGCCGGAATCTCCTGATGCGCGGGAAGCAGCCAGGTAATGGCGCGTTCAGCGGGTCTGTCATTGCTCCAGGATTCAATCACTTGTTCACGCATTTCTGTAGTTAAATCTTGCAGCAGATGTTCCACCTGTGAAATATGCGCTGCCAATAGAATCACCCCTTTTTCAATCGGGCGCTGTTTCAATTTTAAAATCTGATGAAATGCCTGTTCATTATAAGGGTCGCAACCCAAGCCCCAAACAGCCTCTGTAGGATATGCCAAGACTTGTCCGTCTTTAAGACATGCTGCTGCTTCAGCAACAGAGGTAGTAATCATGTGAATACCTTATACAAAACAACAAAGCCCTATTGTGAACTTTATTTCAGTGGACGACAACGCTGATACATGCCCGCTTGTTGAGTACTCAAGCCGAGCAGCTCAAGTTCCATCAATTGACTGGTCAAGGAAGATACTTCCTGTTGTAAATGAAAACTGAGCTGATCCAGACTCTGTCCGACCCAATCGAGTTGATTATAAAGATGAATTAAATGGGGCGGGATAGTGCGCTCTTGCTCAGGATAAGTATCTTTTTTGAAGTGATTTGCATTCGCTTGCCACTGTGTTGCTAGGGCTAAATCCTCAATCACTTGCTGTGGATGGTCAATTAAAATTGCACCTTCACGAATCAGTTGATGACAACCTTGATGATGTTCACTGTAAATATGCCCCGGAATTGCAAATATGTTCTTGCCTTGTTCCGCTGCCCATTGTGCCGTAAGCAATGAACCACTTTTTAACGCGGCTTCTGCCACAATCACCCCAAGACTTAAGCCGCTGACAATTCGGTTGCGCCGTGGAAAATGCTGCTGCAAGGGTGGGGTAAAAGGTAAAAACTCAGTAATAACTGTACCACCGTGGTTAATCATTTGCTGACGTAGTGCTTGATGTACAGCAGGATAGGTCTGTTCGATCCCTGTACCCATCACTGCAATCGTTCGTCGATGTTGTAGCGCAGCCCGATGTGCTGCTTCATCAATCCCTTGTGCCAAGCCACTATTAATATAAAAACCTTGCTCACTCAGATAAAAGGCAAAGTCATAGGCGACTTGCTGTCCGTGCGGACTTGGCTTGCGACTACCAACAATTGCAATTTGTGGCTGGAGTAACTGATCTGCATGTCCCTGCCCGAACAGAATTGGCGGCTTATGCTCATAATGACTCAGTTGTTGTGGATATTCAGCATCTGTATGCAAAAGCACAAAATCACTGTGCAACTGAATCTGTTCTAGACTGTGCTGAAAATGGGTTTGAGATTCGCTGCTTTGAAAGTCTTTCAGGCGTTGAATATGATTTTTATGAAGGCCGAGCTTTTGCCAGGTCTCGATTTGAGAACAATGGACTGCATCCGCAAGATCTGCATAATGCCGACTGATTTTATAAAAGCTGGTGAGGGAATGTTGCACCAAATACCACAGCGTGATGGCATTGATTTGTGATGTCGACAATCTGTTCAACATAGTGAGACCTATTTTTGCGTCTTCTTATTATTGGTATGAATGAAAATAATTGAGATGATGCTGATCTATCAACATCATCCCACTTTGCAACCTTAGTCTTCTAACAAAGGAGGCCGAATGCCGGCACCCACTTTAATTGGAAGCTCGCTATCCAGCACATAGGCATAGCTCAATTGATCGAAGGCTTTAAAGACCATGACCTGACCAATACGCTCACCTGGCAATTGCACCCGTTCTTTAGTCTTCGGATCAGTCACCACTTCACCTTTCTGGTTTACGCTAAAGACATGACCTGTCTGAACGCCATGTGCCGTACCACGGTCAAGGGTGACGACACTATGACGTGCTGCAGTACCAATCGACCCCAATACACGCACAATCTGACCACCAGGCACAATACTTTCTGCATTGGTTGGGTAGAACAGCGTCGGTAACATCGGGTCGTATTCAGCGAGTACGCGGTCACCGCGACGCACCTCCGCGTTATAACTGTCAGTCAGCTCCAGTGTGGTTACCTCACCTTCACTACGTACCGCAATACCAGATGCCACCTGTTGCAGCTCGAGTGCAGCAGTATATTTCTTGCCATTGGCATCGGTAAATACATAAGGCTCAGCTTCACGATAAACGGCATAGCGTTGACCAACGACCAGACCGTTACCACGTACATAGACTTTCTGGCCTTTGCCCGCCAGTACGCGCTGATCTGCAGTTCCAAGAATGTATGGGGTGCCTTGAACTGAATCAGGCGCCATCAGGGTATAGCGCTCTAGCCACTGTTTGATATGTTCTAGTGGAATCACTGGAATGGTATTGTTTAAAGATTCAACCCGAATCTGAGGTTGCAGAGAGGTGCTGCCCAGATAGCGGCTGATAATACCGTCACAACCATCACCTTCATCTTTGCCAATAATCGGACGGCCCTGGTAATCACACATCAACAGGCGATCGCCCGGGAAAATCCAATGTGGATTTTTCACATGCTTGTTGCTGGCCCAGATTTCAGGCCAACGTACCGGATTTTTCAGGAAGCGTTTCGAGATATCCCAAAGCGTATCGCCTTTTTTCACCACATAAACGTTCGGTGCATTGGCTTTTAATGCCGGTGGATTGACGTTGCGTGCAGGTGCTGCCTCGGCAGAATGAATGGTCCCCATACTGACACCGACACAAACGGCAAGTGCCAGCATCTGATTTTTAAACCCCAAGGCACTAAAAAATGGCATGCCCTTCAAAACCTTTTTCATTATCATAATTCCTAAAATTATGTGCGTAGTTGCGTTATAATAACGATCTTACACACATTTTTTTGATGAAGCATTCCCTTCATTTGGTTTTTTGATCAATGGCATAATTGAGGACGCAGTATGGCCTTATTACCTATTTTAAGTTTCCCGGATCCCCGTCTTCGTACCATTGCACAACCTGTCGAAGAAGTGACTGATGAAATTCGTCAGCTCGCTGCAGATATGTTTGAAACCATGTATGAAGCACCAGGTATCGGACTCGCCGCGACTCAGGTGGATCGTCATATTCAGCTGATTGTTATGGATCTGTCTGAAGATAAAGATCAACCGATGGTTTTTATTAACCCCAAAATTACACCATTGACTGAAGAAACGCAGCCCTACGAAGAAGGCTGTCTATCAGTTCCTCAAATATACGATAAAGTTGACCGTCCGTCACGTGTAAAAATCGAGGCAATTAATCTGCAAGGTCAAGCATTTGAGCTTGATGCTGACGGACTTCTCGCTGTGTGTATCCAACATGAAATGGATCACTTAAATGGTAAATTATTTGTTGATTATTTATCACCATTAAAACGTCAACGGGCACGTGAAAAAGTGGAAAAACTGGTCCGCCAGCGTAATAAAGACAAGGTCGCAGTCAAGCGCTAAGTCCATTATTTCCGTTAAATTTAATCTCAAACAAAGCCCAATTTCAATTGGGCTTTGTTATACTGGGCATCAGCATATTTTAGGGTTGATCTGTGTTGTTACGAGGTGGGCTGCTACTGGCATGTGCAGCTGTGTTTCTACAGATTGCTGTATTTCTACAGCCGTTGTTACCGAAGCAATATCAGGTTGCGCCGGTCTGTGAAACCATCACGCGTGCACTTTTTGTAGCAACAGACCCGCATGCGCAGCATAGTATAAGCGAACATACCCATTTCAAAGCTCAATCCGACCATGCTGAGCATGACCATCATGATGCCAATCACCAATGCCAGTACTGTACCGTCTATGCCAATCTGATCTTGCCGCCTAACCTGGAGATCCAGCAGGTACTTGACCGGATTCATGTACGTTTGATTGCTTATCAGAAAACCTTTAAGCATGTCTGGTTTGTCCTTCAGCAGCTCTTCTTAATTCCTCAGGGACGGGCACCACCACTGCCTGCATAAATCTGCATTTTTCCGCTTGGGTTGTTATTGACTCAAGCCATGCTTTATTTATGTATTCAGTGAGATAAAAAAATGGCTCAGCCTAAATTCTTTTTACAGCCACTTGCGGCTGCGATCTGTGTTGCCTGTTATTCACAAGTCAGCATGGCAAATGAAAGCCTTCCTGTGCACACTATGGCGCCGATTGTGGTGACCTCTGCTGCGGGTAATGATGCCAATGGCCTGATTGTGCGTGCTGATCCGAAACAGCCAATTCAGCCGATTCCTGCCAGCGATGGTGCCGATTATTTACAAAGCATTGTCGGTTTTAGTGCGGTGAATAGCGGTGCCGGTACCAATGGTGATGTAACCTTCCGTGGCATGTTTGGTTCAAGAATTAAAATCCTGACCGATGGCACCGAAAATCTCGGAGCCTGTCCAAGCCGTATGGATTCACCGACCTCTTATATTTCTCCAGAAAGCTATGACCAGATTTCAGTGATTAAAGGGCCACAAACGGTTCAATATGCCAATACTGGATCTGCCGCAACCGTAATTTTTGAACGTAGTCCGGAACAGTTTGATCAAGATCAAAACTATCGCGGTCAGGCCAGTGTCTTGATGGGATCTTTCGGACGTCTTGATCATAATGTGGAAGTTGCAGCAGGCGATGAACAGAAATATGTCCGACTCAATACCAATCGTTCGGTATCGAATAGCTATCAAGATGGTGATGGAACCACTGTGCCTTCAGATTGGGAGCGCTGGAATGCAGATCTGGCTTTGGGATGGACTCCAGATGCAGATACCTGGGTAGAACTAGCGGGTGGTAAGGCGGATGGTGAAGCTGTTTATGCTGGTCGTGATATGGATGGATCACAGTTTGCCCGTGAAAGCTTAGGTCTACGTGTAGAAAAGAAAAATGTGACAGATGTAATCAAAAAAATTGAAGCACAGGTCAACTACAATTTTAATGACCACGTGATGGATAATTTTAGTTTACGTGATGTTGCTGAACCCGATAAAGCAATGACGGTTACACGCCGTACTTTAAATGGGCGCTTAGCGGTAACAAATGAATGGGAAAACATCCAGCTTATTACAGGGGTAGATTCACAACTTAATAAGCATGCCGGAGGTATGTATCATTCGACTATGCCAATGATGAACTCACCTGTTACGACAGACATGGAGTTTCAGTCGATTGGTGGTTTTGGTGAGTTGAGCTATGACTTGGGTGGAGATAATAAGTTAGTCAGTGGTCTGCGTATCGATCAGGTTAGCATTGATGCTGTTAAACGTGGCCTTGAGCGTACAGAAACCTTACCGAGTGCTTTTATTCGTTTTGAAAATACCCATCCTGATCATGATGACGGCAAAACGTATATCGGATTAGGTTATGTAGAACGTGTACCTGATTATTGGGAATTATTCAAAACAGACCTCAACGGGCAAGCATCATCGACCTTTAAGGACTTAAAAAATGAAAAAACTTTACAGCTTGATCTCGGCTATCAACATCATCATGGTGCATTGAACTCTTGGGTGTCTGCATATACAGGTCTAATTCAGGATTATATTTTAATTAATTATGATGCTGACAAAAAAACAGGACATGGGATCAATGCAGCTGATTCTAAAAATATTGATGCTGTCATTGCCGGTGCAGAAGCAGGAATTGGCTATCAGTTTACCGATGCCATTCAAGCCGATGTGAGCGCCATGTATGCGTGGGGTGAAAACACCACCAACAATATGCCGTTGCCACAAATTGCACCTTTAGAAGGGCGCGTTAATCTTCGTTATATCCAAGATCGTTATACTTTAGGTGCTTACTGGCGCATTGTTGATGGTCAAAATCGCATTAGTGAACGTGAAGGCAATATTGTTGGCTATGACAACAAGAAAAGTACAGGTTTCGGTACGTTGTCTTTAAACGGTACCTATAACTTGTCCGAGGGTGTCGATCTATCAGTTGGCATCGATAATGTATTGGACCGTACATATACCGAACACTTAAATAAAATGGGGGCATCTGGTACAGGCTTATCAACTGATGAACAATTTAATAATATTGGACGTAATTACTGGGCGCGTGTCAGTATGAAGTTCTAATCTGATTAGATTAAGTACAAAAAGCAGGGCAGAAGTCCTGCTTTTTGTTTTTGTAATTTAATAAAATTTATAAAAATCATATATTTAAGCATTTTAGCCATTTCCAAATAAAATAATGAACATTTTTATGAAAATATTTTTTATATATAAAACAGTTATTTATAATTCTTGTGGTTTATAAAATAGACACACGTTTCAAATGTTTTAAAAAAGGTGTTGCAAGCCCTCTGAAATGCTGTAGAATGCACATCCATCGGCGGTGATGAAGATTAAAACTTCTGATAAAACAGTAACTTAGCACGAGATGTTAAGATTGGGTTTTGTTGGATAAGTTTAAATTAATTTGAATTACGGATTGACACTTTAGAAATTCAGTGTAATATAGCCGACCTAGCTTGCTGGTGACGAATCAGCAAGAAGATCATTAAGAGATTATGAAGAACAACTTGTGTGGATTTTTACTGGTTGATCAATC
The DNA here is from genome assembly GCF_013417355.1 of Acinetobacter sp. YH12255. Classification (NCBI taxonomy): domain Bacteria; kingdom Pseudomonadati; phylum Pseudomonadota; class Gammaproteobacteria; order Moraxellales; family Moraxellaceae; genus Acinetobacter; species Acinetobacter sp. YH12255. The sequence goes on along the minus strand of NZ_VPEC01000013.1, from coordinate 326 downwards.
GAAATTATTTTCATTGATTGATGGTAGAAATTACTCGAAGTTTATTTGAGAAATATTTGTCAGAAAATTGATGAGCCAAGATTGGTGTCCTTTAGGCACTACTGATTTTAAACTGAAGAGTTTGATCATGGCTCAGATTGAACGCTGGCGGCAGGCTTAACACATGCAAGTCGAGCGGGGAAGAGTAGCTTGCTACTTTACCTAGCGGCGGACGGGTGAGTAATGCTTAGGAATCTGCCTATTAGTGGGGGACAACATCTCGAAAGGGATGCTAATACCGCATACGTCCTACGGGAGAAAGCAGGGGATCTTCGGACCTTGCGCTA